>CALRCO010000001.1 GCA_943354645.1 Candidatus Nomurabacteria bacterium
TAAAATAATACAATTAACCGCAACCTCTTGTGGCGATGGTATCGTTAATGGTCCAGAAGAATGCGATGATGGTGTCAATAATGGGAAAATCCCTGCAAGTGTGTATGGTAGTTCATCAACCTACTGCGCGGGTACAGGATTAGCAAATGATATTTCTGTTGGTGCGTGCAAAACAGTAACAGTGCCAGGTGCGTATTGCGGAGATAAGGTTATTGATAGTCCACCAGAGCAATGTGATGATGGTGCTGCTAATACAGATACCTGTACACCAGACGGCGCTCCGTGTAGTTATTGCGATAGTATTTCATGTACAGAAAATACTATAGCAGCACCTGTTGTTACGATTTCAGATTTTATTGTTCCTGCTTGTGTTGTTTCTGGTGATGATTCAAAACCCGTAGCATCGTGGATATCAAATGGAGATACCTGTGAGATTACCGGCACTGATGTGATTAGTGGTGCAGGAAGTGATACAGTCCCATTATTTTCATCGCCAAATACCGCCATTGATCCTATTTCTCCCCTTGGTATCTATAAGGTAGTATTAATATGTAAAGCAAAAAATGCATTAGATGCGTCTATGTCGGCGACGTTCGATGTTGAAAAATCATGTTCTGGTGTAGGTGGTGGCACTAGCGCGCCGATTCAACCTGTGTACATTGATTCGTAAAATTAAAATTTATAAGTTTAGGGTATAATAAAAATATGAAAAATGGTAAAGCAATTATATTAGGAATACTTGTCGCTATCGGTGCGACCGTGGCGAGTGCAAACTGGACAGCACCAACCGCAAGTCCTCCAGGAGGAAATGCGTATCCACCGCTCAATACATCGAGCGTGAATCAAGCAAAACAAGGAGGCCTTGGCGTTGGTACCTTCCTTGCGACAGATATTGCATACTTTTTGGGAGATGTTTCATTTGGATGTGATGTATTAAATTGTGGGACAGCATATACTCCTGATGTCTATATTCAAGAACTAAAAGATGGGAGCGCTAATATTGTGCCTGTGTGTGTGGATGGTGCAACAGGTAAACTTGTTATTTGTCAGTAAGGACACTCAACGCATAGTAAATACATGCAAAAAATTTTCATACAAAACATAAAAGCACTTATCCTTTTTCTTATCATTATGATCGGGGTGCAATTTGCGGGTGCTGCATGGGTTAATGCGCCAGGAAGTGTTGCAAATGATGCGTACATGCCATTGCACACGGGCACTGAAAATCAAATTAAAGCAGAAGGGAACACATATGGCGGTCTCGGTGTCGGTACTTTTTTTGCAAATTTAAAGAGTGAATTTCATGCGGATGTGCATATTGGGGGGACGCTCGGCGCGAGTACGTTTGCCCCAAAAGTGTATTTGGTTAAATTTAAAGACGGTGGAGGTCAAAAATATCTTTGCGTTGACCGCAGTGATGGAAAGTTGATGGTGAGCGAGGTGAGTGATTGTGCTGATCTTGCAGGAGCAAATCTCCGAGGAGGAACACCATCGTTACAGCCTGCAGGACGAAATTAATTTTTTATAGATACACGCGCATACACATGTGCGTGTATTTTTTCTTTTTTAAAAACAAATATGCGCTATACTTTAGGTAATGACTATCAATGAAGATCGTTTAAAGAAATTAATTCTTGACGCATCACTCGCAAGCACGGCAGATATTGAAACAGCAGAAGCGTACGGAAGAGAGAAAAACATGACACTCAGTGATGCACTGCTTTCGCTTGGTAAAATGAGTGAAAGTGATTTAGCGCGATTGCACGCGTATGCATTTGGCGTACCGTTTGTGTCGCTTATCGGAGAAAAAATTCCATTCGAGGTACTTTCAATGATTCCCGAGCCAATTGCACGTTCACAAAATATTATTGCGTATAAAAAAAATGCAACAGAACTTGAGGTTGCCATGCTTGATATTGACGATGTATCTGTGCTTGATTCCATTAAGAAAAAAGTTGCGCTCAAAATTTTGCCACGATTGACTGATACTGATTCCATCAAACAAGCACTTGCGCAGTACCGTAAAAGTTTGCAAGCAGATTTTGATGTGATTCTTAAAAAAGAAAATATAGCTGTTGATTCATTACATATTCAAAAAGAGGCAAAAGAAGGAGATGTATCTGCAAAAGAGCTCGCGGCACTTGCAGAAGATTTGCCGATTGTAAAAATTGTCGACACACTTATTTCACATGCGATTTTGGCGGGGGCATCGGACGTGCACATTGAACCGACAGAAGACGCGCTCATTGTTCGTTATCGTATCGATGGCATCTTACATGATGCGATGAGTCTTCCAAAAGAATCTGCCGCTGGCGTCGTTGCTCGTATTAAAGTGCTGTCGAATTTAAAATTGGATGAAAAACGTCTTCCGCAAGATGGACGTTTCAAAATGCATAATGAAGGACAAAGTGTTTCATTTCGTGTCTCAACACTGCCGACGTATTTCGGCGAAAAAACAGTGTTTCGTATTTTGATTGAGAACTCGAAAGGGTATACGCTCGAGAGTTTAGGATTTCATGGCGACGCACTTGAACGTATTCATCATGCAATGCGCCAAAAGACAGGGATGATTTTGGCAACAGGACCGACCGGATCCGGTAAAACGACGACGCTCTACACAATGCTTGATATGCTCAACACGCCTGAGGTTAATATTTCAACCATTGAAGATCCAATTGAATATCAAATGGCGCGCATCAACCAATCGCAAGTAAAACCTGAAATCGGATTTAGTTTTGCAAATGGCTTGCGTACACTGCTTCGCCAAGACCCAGATATTGTCATGGTGGGAGAAATTCGTGATGAAGAAACCGCATCGCTTGCTATCAACGCATCGCTTACCGGTCACTTAGTGCTTTCGACAATTCACACCAACTCTGCAGCCGGAGCAGTGCCTCGCATGACGGATATGGGAAGTGAACCATTTCTTATTATTTCAACGGTGAAAACCGTGATCGGCCAGCGTCTCGTGCGCAGACTTTCGGATAGTAAAGAAAAAAGTGTGATGACTCGTACAGAGATAGACGCGCTTGGTAAAATTATTGATCTTGCGCGCATGCTTGAGCTACTAAAAAAAGAAAATGTTATTGGACCCACAGCGACATGGGAAAATTTGCCCATCTATCGCCCGGTACAGAGTGAAGAAGCTCCAGACGGATACAAAGGCCGTGTCGGTATCCATGAAGTGATGACGGTGACAACCACACTCAAAGAAATGATTCTAAAAGGTGCATCAGAAGATGCGATCCAAGAACAAGCTAAAAAAGAGGGCATGATGACCATGCTCGAAGATGGCATTTACCTCGCCGTCCAAGGCGAAACGACGATTGAAGAAGTATTGCGTGTGGTGTCGGAATAATACATGAAATTCACTATTATCTCACAAACAAAGACAGGCGAACGGAAACAAGCAGTCATTGATGCGCCCGATAAATTTGCTGCAGCAAAAATAGTGCGCGACCTCGGAGAATTTCCAATTAGTGCAACACCATGGAAACCCGCGCAACAATTTTCTGATGTCTTTGCGCATTTCTTTAGTCGAATTACGCTCCATGAAAAAATTCTTTTTACGCGTAATCTCTCAGGAATGCTTTCTGCTGGTTTGTCTTTGTATCGGGCGCTCGACGTGCTTAAGAAACAATCAGCAAATCAAAAACTCTCCAGTGTCCTTGAAGCACTCATGAAAACAATTGATTCTGGTGGTTCACTTTCTGCAGCAATGGAAAAATTTCCAAAAGTATTTTCGACTATCTTTATCGCCATGGTGAAAGCTGGCGAAGAATCGGGGAGTTTGGCGAAATCACTTAAAGAAATCGGTGTCCATCTTGAAAAAGAGTATACACTTATTAAAAAAATTAAGGGAGCAATGACGTACCCGATGATTATTGTCGCGGCGGTTTTTTTAATCGGTATTCTCATGTTTATTTTTGTGGTGCCAACACTCGTCAACACCTTTGCAGAGCTTGATGCTGAATTGCCTTCGTCAACAAAAATCGTGATTTTTATTTCAAATGCACTTTCAAAGCACACGTTATTATTTTTTGGCATATTATTTTCTACCGGTATCAGCTTGTATTTTCTTTCGAAATTGCGGTCTGTTAAATATGGATTTGAATACTGCCTCTTACGTATACCTGTTATTGGGCTTATCACCAAAGAGGTAAATGCCGCTCGCACCACACGGACACTTGCGTCACTTCTTGCTGCGGGGGTGAGCGTGACACGGGCAATATTGATTACGAGAGACGTCATTCAAAATCACTTTTATAAAGAAGTGCTTGCAACGGTGGCAAACAACGTTGAAAAAGGGGTGCCTATTTCAAAAGCGATCAAAGAAAATATACAGTTGTATCCCGTGATGGTCGGGGAAATGATCGAGGTGGGTGAGGAAACAGGAAATTTATCAGTAATGCTTTCTGATATTGCGTCGTTTTATGAGGATGAAGTTGATTTAAAAACAAAAGATTTAACCACCATCATCGAACCGATTCTCATGATATTGATCGGTGCAGCGGTTGGATTTTTTGCAATTTCGATGATTACGCCGATGTATTCTCTCGTTAACGCGATTTAGTAAGTAGAAAGACAAAAAAATGGATACAGAAACAAATAAAAATAAAAGATATACTACAGGGTTTACCCCCACACCAATTCGATCAAGTCATCTTTTCGTATCCTGGCACTCTTTGTTTTCACAAAAAAAAGGTAAAGAAAAATCTTTTCGGGTAAAATTGGTGTGGGGGTTTACCTTTATTGAAATACTTATTTCAATTGCCATCCTTGCTATTATTGCCATGGCAATAATTGGCCCATTTGCATCATTTCGAAACGCACAGGCAATTAAAAATACAAGTGAAAGTGTGGTCGCACTCCTTAATCAAGCGCGAGTTAAAACTCTTGCATCAGAAAATCTTTTGCAATACGGCGTGCATGTACAGACCGATAAAGCGATTCTTTTTTCTGGGTCATCATATAGTGGCGGTACGTCAATTTCAGAAATTGTGGTGAGTGATAGCAATATTACACTTACCAATATCTCACTTTTAGGCGGGGGGAGTGATGTGGTGTTTAATCGGCTGACAGGCGTTACCGATAATTATGGTACGCTTAAGGTGATACATGCAAATGCAAATGTGCCACAAAAAACAATTACCATTTCAAAGACAGGGACAGTGAGTAGTGATTGATTTAGTAAATAGGTAGTAGTAAATAGTAAGTAGAAAACACAGAGCGATGAACAAAAAACAGCAAAACAAAAACAAAATAAACCGCAAACGAGGGTCCGTGCTTGTAGAAGTGCTCATTGCTGCCTTTATTATATTGATCACCTTTCTTATCCTTACGGCGACATTGCAAAAATCAGTACAGTTAGCACAAGCATCTCTTGCGCGACAACAGGCGAATTTGCTCATTGAAGAAGGAGCAGAAGCAGTAAAACTTATTCGTGATACAAGTTGGGCGTCTATAACTGCAGTGCCTACAAATACAACAGAATACCTTGCATTTAGTGGCGGGACATGGGCAGTTACTAGCACACCAACAACGATTGATGGATTTACTCGAACAATTACTATTGCTGATGTGATGCGTAGTGCCACAGATGATATCGCTGGAAGTGGTACCCTTGATACGGGGACTAAAAAAGTTACCGTAACGGTATCGTGGCTGCTAAAAGGAACGACGCAAAACGAAAGTCTTATTTTTTATGTAGCAGATATTGCGAGCTAGTAATTATATGCATCATTTTTTTTCAACAAAACAACAGCGAGGGTATAGTGTCATTGAACTTATTATTTATTTGGCATTATTTGCATTGCTTTCAATCGCTATTATCAATGCGCTCATTATCGCAATGAAATCATTTGCTGAAGTAAAAACAATGCGTGCCCTTGCATCAACCGCATCGCTTACCATGGAGCGTATGTCACGTGAAATACGAGGTGCGCAAAGTATTGATACTGCAGGGAGTACATTTACGACAAGTCCTGGGGTGTTATCACTCAACACTCTTGATGGATCTGGTGCTGCGCGAGTAGTGGTATTTGATGTAGTGAATGGGGCGCTTCGTTTAAAGGAAAATGGTGTTGTAACGGGGACACTCACTGATGCACATGAATCCATCAGTAGTCTTATCTTTAGAAAAATAACTACCCCTGTTGGCACTGCGGTAAAAATTGAAATGACTATTACTAATGCGAGCGGTATTGTTATTACCAGAAATTTTTATGATACCGTGGTAGTGAGAGGAGAGTATTAAAACAGTAAGTAGTGAGTAATAAAAAATAACATGCAAAAAATACAAACAAAAAAAATAAATATGCAAAGCGGGTTTGTGATGTTACTCGCCGTCATATTTTTTGTTTCTATTTCAGCTGCGGTTGGTATCGGACTTGTTGCTCCTGTGGTAAAGGAATACAGAAATACTGGCGATGCAGTGCTTTCAAAAAAGAGTTATTTCTTGGCAGAATCAGGAGTTGAAGATGCTGTCTATCGTATTAAACACAATAAACAAATAGACTCAAGTGAGACAATTACGACCACAGATGGTCAAGCAACAACATCAATTGCTGCGGTTGGAAGTAATCAAAAACAAGTGGTAGCACTTGGCGATAGTGATGAGAAAAATCGCAGAGTCACCGCAACCCTTTCAACAGGGGCGGGTGTTGTCTTTAAGTATGGGACACAAGGAGGTGAAGCAGGAGTTGAATTTAAAAATAACGCAGGACTGTACGGCAGTTTGTATACGAACGGGAGTATTATTGGGGCAAACAATGCTTTTATAACGGGTGATGTATTTGTTGCGAATACTCCTGCTATTGCCGCTGACCAAACAAACGACACACCATCAACACCAACAAATAGTATTGTCTTTGGTAATGCAAATAGCACCCAAGATGTCGCACAGAGTTTTCAATTAAGCACCACAGGATTGGTAAATAAAGTTGATCTTTATATTAAAAAAACAAGTACACCAAGTAATGCAACGGTGCGTATTGTTACGAATAACGCTGGTTCTCCAAGTACGACAACTGTTGCGAGTGGCACATTAAACGCAACTTTGGTGACAACGAGCTACGGATGGATATCGGTGCCGTTTACGTCAAACCCACAATTACTTTCCGGCACGACGTATTGGCTTGTTATCGATGCAGCAACAAGCGCAACAAAATATTACACGCTTGGTGCAAATACTGCGTACACAAATGGGCAAGCAAAAATTGGCGCGTATAGCGGCACATGGAACAACACAACACCATCAGGACTCGATGGGTATTTCAAATTATATTTAGGGGGGATTAATTCATATATCGACAACATGGATATTGGTACCGGTGGTACAGGTGCTGCGCATGCGCATACCATAACCAATTCAACCGCAACGGGAAATTTATATTGTCAGACCGGTAGTAGTAATAATAAATCATGCGATACATCGCAAGCAGATCCAACACCAGAAAGCTTGCCGGTATCTGATGCAAATATTGCAGAATGGAAAGATGATGCGCTCGCGGGAGGTGTAACAAATGGTGATGTGACAGTATCAGGAACATCAACACTTGGACCAAAGAAAATTGTCGGGAATTTAACCGTATCAGGAACACTTACTCTTTCTAATACGCTTTGGGTTACGGGTAATGTTACCGTAAGTGGTAACGGTATTATAAAATTGGATAGCACATATGGTACGACGAGCGGTCTGATTATTGCTGATGGCTATATTTCGCTTGGTAACAATGTGGTATTCCAAGATTCAGGTACCGCTGGTAGTTATATTATGCTTCTTTCGACAAGTACCTGTGACGCGGACACGGCAGGTAATCCGTGTGGAGCACTTGATGCTATTTCAGTGAATAACAACTCTGATATCGTGATTGCGAACGCTCAAAAAGGGACGGTCAGCTTTAGCAATAATGCCTCCGTGAAAGAAGTGGTGGGTAATAAGATAAAATTACAGAATAATGCGACAGTGACTTATGGCTCAGGTCTTATCAATGTCAATTTTACTAGTGGGCCTTCCGGCGGGTGGACACTGTCGGGGTGGAAAGAAACAGAATAATAACTTAAAAACAACCCTTTAATGGGTTGTTTTTAAGTTACCAGGTAGGTTTTTTGATGTGGTATAATATCCCGTATGACTAGCAAAAAAATCATCGTTGCAAACTGGAAAATGAACCCGCTTACCGGCAAAGAAGCGGTTGCGCTCTTTAAAAAGGTAAAATCACTTGCGGGTAAAAATAAAAATACCGTTATTGTTGCTCCGCCAATGCTTTATTTAGAGGCTATTAAGCGTATGGGTCTTGGTAAAGTTAAACTTGCGTCGCAAGGTGGGGTAATTGGTGATACTGGTGCCCAAACAGGCATGGTGTCACTCGCTATGGTGAAGAAAGTTGGCGCGTCCCATGCAATTCTTGGACATTCTGAAATGCGCGCACGAGGAACGACAGATCAAGAAGTTGCTGAGCAGGTAAAAGACTGTATTACAAAAAATGTCACCCCAATACTTTGTGTTGGTGAAAAAGAGCGCGAAGGTGACATGTGGTATTTACATGCAGTGAAATCGCAAATTGAACTTGCGCTTACTGGTATGCAAAAAGCAAAAATAGCGAATGTAATTATTGCGTATGAACCTATTTGGGCAATCGGGAAGAATGCTAAGCGCGAAGCGACAGTAAAAGAATGCGAAGAAATGGCAATTTATATAAAAAAAGTATTAGCAGATATGTTTGGTCATAAAGAATCAAAAAAAGTGTCTATCTTGTACGGTGGTTCCGTTGATGAAAAAAATGCGCATGTATTTCTTGAACAGGGTGGAGTAGATGGACTGTTGGTAGGACGAGCAAGTTTGAACTCGAAACAATTTTCAGCAATCATAAATTAACATGAATTCAATAAGATCAATCAAAAATCTAAAAGGAAAAACAGTATTACTTCGTGCGGACTTTAATGTCCCGATACAAGACGGAAAAGTTTGTGATAATTTCCGTATTAAAAAAGCATTGCCAACTATCGAGTATTTACACAAAAAAGGCGCTCGAGTCGTTATTATCTCACATGCAGGAAATGATGGTGCGCAATCGCTTGCACCAGTTGCAAAAATCTTGAAGAAATTTGTACCTGTAATTGCAAGTACGAAGACGATTCTTTCAAAAGAAGAAATAGACGCGTTACCTAAAAATGCTATTGTGCTGCTTGAAAATATCCGTCGAGAAGAAGGGGAGAAGAAAAACGACACTGCACTTGCGAAAGCGCTTGCTGGTATGGCAGATATGTTTGTGAACGATGCATTTTCTGTCTCACACCGTGCACACGCATCGGTTGTTGGCGTTTCGAAGTATTTGCCGAATTATGCAGGATTGCAATTGGAAGCAGAAATTAAAAATCTCGGTGGCGTACTTACCAAGCCAGCACATCCATTTCTATTTATCTTAGGGGGTGCGAAATTCGAAACGAAGTTGCCCCTCATCAAGAAATTTTTAAAGACTGCCGATGCTGTATTTATCACTGGTGCGCTTGCGAATAATTTCTTCAAAACAGCTGGTTATGAAGTAGGTACGTCACTGGTGGAAGAGAAAGATTTTGGGTTTAAAGCAATGCTCAAAAATAAGAAATTACTCTTGCCGATTGATGTTACCACGCTTTCTGGTAGTGAACACGTCATAAAAACACTTGCAAATGTCTTGCCTAATGACAAAATTATGGATATTGGTCCAGAATCTGTAAAATTACTCAAACCAATTATTGCAGACGCAAAACTCGTGCTTTGGAATGGCCCGACGGGTGCCTACGAACATGGTTTTGATAAGCAAACAAAGGCTATTTTGAAATTACTCGCAAATGCGAAAGCAAAAACCATCATCGGTGGCGGCGATACCGTAGAGATGGTGAATGAGCTTAAATTGGAAGATAAATTCGCCTTTGTCTCAACTGGCGGTGGTGCGACACTCGAATTTTTGGCAAAAGGCACCTTGCCGGGGATTAAGGTGTTGAAATAGTCGGTGTGGGGCTTGCACATTTTTCTACAGGGTGTACAGTAAAGAAAAATTGTTCACAAAAAACCTCTCAAATCATGCCAGAAATTAAAGAAGTAATTTTTGAAAAATCGTCTCGCCCTATTCTTTTTTCAAAAGCATTAGGTCTGGAGTATATGTTCACCAATAAAGTATTTGCTGATTTAAACTCGTCTAATACTCAGATTGAATCAGCAATTAAAGTGTTGACAGACTCAGGACTCAAAGTGGCACTTTCAGGAAATTTTTCATTTCCTGAATTAACAAATGCTCAAAAAGCAGTGATTAAATGTATTTATAATCACCTTGATCAGACATTAGATGCTCTTGTTGCTATCTGTAATGAAGAAAAGAGAGTTACCGACATTGTAGTCATGGATTTGTTAAAGTTAAAGAAAATACTTGAATTACCGGTAACTTATAAATTAGTAGATACCGCAGGTCAAACGGTTTCATTAACAAAACTCGGGATAGAGTATGTAAAAGTTACATACGAACATTACCGACAACAAGTATTGGAATTTGAAAAAGAAGCAGAATGAAAACAAAAAGCCTCGCAATTAATGCGAGGCTTTTTTAATACCATCTTTGATTTGCGCGAGGTAGACTTCCGCCTCACCTTCGTTGTAGATTTTTTGGGAAATAATATCTACACGATCACTGAGATGCCGAGGGATGAGATGAATGTGAAAATGGGGAACATCTTTGCCTACAACAGTGAGTTGTACATAGTCGCATTTAAGTCCGGCAATCATTGCTTTCATAAGTGATTTTGCTTTGATAAACATTTTACTGACAAGTTCATCGGGCACATCTTGCATCCAGGCTATTGGTTCTCGTGCCACGAGTAATAAATGTCCCATAGCAACAGGGTGAATATCAAGGAATGCTATTGTAGCCTCGTCTTCATAGGCGATGTGCGCAGGTAATTCACGGTTAATAATTTTGGTGAAAATAGTGTCCATGACATATAGTGTACCATAACTAAGAACCATGCTTTATTATAAAAAATAAGGTATCCACTAAATGGATACCTTATGTATTACTTTCTCGATCACTTTCTGTTATTTAGTTTAAAATCTCTCAGATATGTTTCAAATGTTTGCATATTAAGTTCCCTTGGCCTCGTGAAGAATTTTATGAAACCTGTTTCCTCAGTAATCTTTAGTATTTTTATACTATGTTTCTTAATAAAAGCATTTACAGCAGATCGTAATTCTTCAGTTTCATAAGAATCATGAATTTTTTTCTTGTCGCAAATTGCTTTTAATATTGAATCCTGTAATTCTTTTAGTTCTTTTTGCCCCTTTTGATTATCTTCGAAAGCGGTTCTTTTAGCGTCTCTGTTGTTCATCGTCAATTATTTTTTAATATCCTATTATATATATGAAAAAATGTCAAGTATATTTTTGAACGTGTTACAATGACTCTTATGCGCTATGCGGAAATTATAGATAGAATACTTCTACGACGTGGTGTTACCGACAACAATCGCGAGGCATTTCTTAATCCTTCGTACAACAATCACGTGCACGATCCATTTCTGCTCCTGAATATGGAAAAAGTGGTTGAGCGGCTTGAAAAAGCAATCGCCAGCAATGAAAAAATAGTTATTTATAGCGATTACGACTGCGACGGCATCCCTGGCGCGGTTGTTGCCGTTGATTTCTTTAGAAAACTTGGTATACCTGTCGAATTTTACCCGCACACCAACCATGACGATGGCGCTCAGAGCGCCGATGGGACATCTTCGTCATGGTCTGGTGTTCGGGTGTATATTCCACATCGTCATGACGAAGGGTATGGACTCCACATGGATGCAGTCGAAGGATTTGTAAAAAACGGCGTGACACTTTTAATTACGATTGACCTTGGCATTACCGCAATTGCCGAAACGGCGTATGCACAAAAAAATAATCTGGATGTGATCATCACGGACCACCATGAACCGCATGATGAATTACCACCAGCATTTGCAATTTTAAATCCAAAACAAAAAGGAGATACATATCCATGGAAAGGACTTTGTGGTACGGGTGTGTTTTTTAAATTGGTCTGCGCGTATATCAAAAAATATGGCGAAGCGCGCAATATTCCGGCAGGAAGTGAAAAATGGATGCTCGACATGGTCGGCCTCGCGACACTTGCCGATATGGTGCCACTCCAAGACGAGAATAGAGTGTTTGCAAAATTTGGCCTCATGGTACTCCGCAAAACGCGCCGACCTGGGCTTGTGTCACTCGCGCGTGCGATGCGGATGGACATGACCGAACTTACTGAAGATGATGTGACGTTCATGATTGCGCCACGATTAAATGCAGCGTCTCGCATGGAATCCCCGCAACTTGCATTTGAATTACTTTCAACCACTGACACAGTCCGTGCACGGGCACTTGCAGAACAGCTCACTGCGATAAATGATTCTCGAAAAACTATTGTCGCCGGCATTATGAAGCATGTGCATGCAGATATGGAAAAGCGCGAAGTGAAAGACGTGATTGTGGTGGGCAATCCGGATTGGCGCGTCGGCGTGCTCGGTCTTGTTGCAGGAAAGTTACTCGAACAATATGACAGACCCGTATTTGTCTGGGGTAAAGAAGGCGGAGATGTCATCAAAGGTTCTTGTCGCGGTAATGGCACGGTGCATGTCGTGGATTTGATGAAGGAGGCGGGGGATATATTTTTGGGCTATGGCGGGCACGAAGGCGCCGGCGGATTTTCAATAGACGAACAAGGTATCTTAGTGCTTGAAGAAAAACTTATTGAGGCTTATGGAAAAATAAAAAAAGAAAAAGGTGACACAGTAGACAAATTTGAGGAAGAAGCGACACTTGATTTGGTGTCGAAGGATTTTATCAGTGAATTATTGCAACTTGCACCATTTGGATTTGAAAACACAAAACCGATTTTTAAATTTTCCGGCATTACCGTTACCGACATGGTGCCATTTGGTAAAAAGAAAGAACATCTGACAGTGCACGTTGAGCAGAACGGCCAAAAGCGAAAAGCGTTTTCATTTTTCTTGACGGAAGATGCGTTACCGAAGCATGTCTCGGTGGGGAGTATAGTGACCGTGCTCGGTTCTATTGATAGGTCTGTGTTTATGGGGCGGGAGGAAATACGGATTCGGATTGTTGCATTTCCAGAGATAGAAAGATAAGCTTCTACATATGAAACAAATCCGCATTTTTACCGATGGCTCATCTCGTGGCAATCCAGGCCCATCTGGCTGGGGAGTCGTTGTCTTATATCCTTCCGGCAAAATCAATGAATACGGTGGCCGGGCTGATGTGGCAACCAATAACCAAATGGAACTTACGGCATGTCTTGAGGCGCTCCGTGCTGTCGAAATGAAACCAGAGGAGACAGATGAGATTGTTATGCATTTGGATTCCGCGTATGTGCTGGGCGGCGTAACCGGCTGGGTGTATTCGTGGGAGAAAAATGGATGGAAGACATCAACAGGTGAGCCGGTACAAAATCAAGAATTATGGAAAGCGATTGCGGCACTTATCTTTCGATTGAAAATGAAATACACGCTTGTGTGGGAAAAAGTGAAAGGCCACGTCGGCGTGTTTGGTAATGAGCGCGTGGATGCAATTGCGACGGCGTATGCGGATGGCACGGTGCCGCTCTTATATTCTGGCAGCAAAGAAAAATATGAGAAACTCTACAATAATTCACTAGAAAACATGGAACATGTTGCACTTCCTGATAGAAAATCTCCACCAAAAAGCACAAAGCCAGCGTACTCGTATGTGTCCATGCTCGGCCCGATGATCGAAGTACACAAAACATGGGACGAATGTGAGAGTCGCGTCAAAGGAAAATCCGGTGCAAAATATAAAAAAGTATTTTCAAAAGAGGAAGAAGAGGAACTGATACAAGAATGGACATTAATGTCGCTGCTTGGCGATAAATAATTTCGTTCACTATGGAATTTAAGAAACTTGATTATGCACTTGTTTCTTTTCTCGCAACTGTTGCATTACTTACGGCGCATGTAGCACTTTATCCGTATGTGGCAGGAATATTATTGATAGTGATTGCGCTCGCCGTAGTATTTTTCTTCAAGAAAAATACTACGGCGAGCGTTTTCTTGTTTTTATTTCTCGGTGGTGTTGCTGCGTTTCTATTTGTTGCACTGTTTGTGCATACTCCGAGTCCTACACTTGCGCCCACTTCGAAACAAATTACTCTTAATGCAGTTGTCGATGATATTCCTGGTATAAGCAAAAGCGGTACACGATTTTCTGCAAAAGTTGGGAGTGATGAACTTCTTGTTTTCGGCCCGCAAACAGCACTTCATTATGGCGACATGATTACGATGCGGACAACGCTCGAACCGCCAAAACCATTTGATACGAATTTCGGCAAAAGTTTTGCCTATGACGAATATTTAGCAAATCAGGGCGTGTATTTGATTGCTCGCGCGCAAGAAATAAAAATTACCGGTCATGCGCCGCCGTCAAAAATTCTTGAAATTCTTTTCAAATTTAAATCAAAACTCACCTCTATTATTCACCACTATCTCGGACAGGAAGAAGCGCAGTTGGCGGGCGGTATTGTCTTAGGTGATAAACAAAGTTTCACTGATGAACTTCGCAACGCACTATCCGTGACGGGGACAAGTCATATTGTTGCACTCTCTGGATACAATGTGTCACTCTTAGCTGCGGCAATTGCATTTATGTTGCGTAAGCTAGGCAAACGCGCACGGGAAATTGGCGGTGTGCTCACGATTGTATTATTTGTCATCATGACAGGCGCGCAAATTACCGCAATTCGCGCGGGTATTATGGGAAGCTTAGTACTGTTTGCTGGTATCTTTGGTCGCGATTATATTTTTGTGCGGTCGCTACTACTCGCTGGAGTCGGGATGACGTTGTTTCACTCGCGTATTATGTACGATCTCTCGTTTCAGCTTTCATTTTTAGCGACAATTGGCGTTGTTGTCCTTGCACCGAAACTCACGTTTATTCGTACGAAAGTTAAATGGATTACTGAGGCAATACAACTTACTCTTGCGGCAAGTGTCATGGTTGTTCCTATCATTGCATACAAAATCGGCGTATTCTCACTTGTTTCATTTCCAATAAATATTTTAATTGCGCCATTGGTACCGCTTGTAATGTTTTTGACACTCCCGGTATTTATATTGGGATGGATTGGAACAATTTTTGTATTGCCGTTTGCCTATATGCTTTCATTTGCAACGAAGGTATTACTTTTTATTATTAAAACAGCAGCACTTATTCCATTGGCAGCATTGCCGGTGACAATTCCGTTTTGGGTTGTGGCACTTTATTATATTCCGCTGTTTTGGTATTTATGTAGAAAAAGAAACTGATGTGTTTATTTTTTATTAAAAGCGCACCTTGTGGTGCGCTTTTAATTTTATTTTGTCGCTTCTGTAAAATTTTTCTCTGCAACACTCCAATTTATATTTTTGAAAAAATCCTCGACATATTGTTTTTTTCCAGAAGACCAATAATCGCCGACATAGGCGTGCTCCCACATGTCGAGTGCAACTAGTTGTTTTGTATTTGCCAATTGTCCTAGATGTTGTTCATCAATCCATGCGTTTACAAGAGAATCTGTTTCCTTGTCATAACAGAGCATTGCCCAACCAATGCCGCGAGTGATAGCAATTGCTTTGAAGCGCATAAGCCACGCATCGAAGGAGCCAAATTGTTCGGAAATTTTTCTCCCTAAAGCGCTTTCAGGAGAAAGTATTTGAGGACCTCCTTCAAGAGATGAAAAATAACACTCGTGGTTTTTCATACCTCCCCATTCGAATCCGAACCGTCGCTGTAGTTCACCAAGTTCGTATACATTTTTGTCTTCTTCTTTACTGAGTTCTACGATACGAGCAAGAATATGATTACTAAATCGAACATAGCCTTCATAGAGCTTGAGATGCTCGTCAATATTCTTCTTTGAAATGCCGACAAGTTCTGGGATCGCGAACGTTTTTGCAGTGTAAGTTGTCATAAGTAATTAAAGTAATTGAATAATAATTTTTTGTGTCATACCGGCGGAGGCCGGTATCCAGGTGGAACAGTTTAGCCTGGTTCCCGTATTGCGTTCGCGGTCCGCCGGTTGGCGGACGCTTGTACGGGATGACACAAAAGGTTCGAATGATATGATTATATCATGTTTTCAGTACGGATTCGGCTCATTATATTGGGTGTGGCAGTTATTTTTACTATCGTATTTGCACAATTATTACTTGGTCGCAAGCCGAGCGACACACTCAAAGTATCATTTCTCAATATTGGCCAAGGCGATGCTATTTATATCGAAGCCCCAAATAAACGGCAGGTGATTGTGGATGGTGGACCCAATGATGCACTCTCGGGCGAGCTTGCGAGCGTTGTCCCATTTGGCGATACCACAATCGATATGCTCATCGTGACGAATCCGGATACGGATCACTATCATGGATTTATCAATACGCTCGACAACTACAACATCGGCGCCGTTATCGTGCCGGGTACATTTTCAAAAACATCTACGTGGAAATTATTTACGGACAAAATAGATGCAAAAAATATTCCCGTGTATCTTGCGCATGCAGGACAGACCATCATGCTCGATCCCGCACACAATGTTGGTATAAAAATATTGTTTCCCGATAGGAATGTGTCGTCATGGACAAGTAATGACGGTTCGATTATGAGTATCCTTACGTATGGTAAAAGCGCGGTCATGCTGACAGGGGATGCGACGGCGTATACGGAATCACTTATTTTAGATCGTGCGCGAGTATACGCGCACGACGAAACTATTTTGAAAGCAGGACATCATGGTTCGCGTACCTCGACGAGTCGTGCATTTGTATCGGCGCTTGCGCCAGAACTCGCGGTGGTTTCTGCTGGCGACCATAATTCGTATGGCCATCCGCACAAAGAAACACTCGACACATTCGCTTATTTTCATATTCCATATTTCTTGACGGCGCGTGATGGTCGAGTGACGTGTAGCAGTAAAGGATTTGCCTTTATGTGCGAGTGAATGGTAGCAAGGGTAATGTAGCAAGTAGCAAGGGATACAAAACACAGGATTTGGCAAAGCCAAATCCTGTGTTTTGTATTTGTTCGGAACCTTGCTACTTGCTACCTGTTCCTTGCTACTTAAGTACCCCTGCTTTCTTGAGTGTTGCGTACGCACCTTTCTTTTGGATTGTGCGGATAGCTTCGGTAGAGATGACGAGATTCATACTCTTTTTAAGTTCAGGAATGTAGATTTTCTTCTTTTGGAGATTTGCGTATTTGCGTACTTTGCCGGTAGGGGTAAAGATAGTCGCACGAGTGCGGTTTGCGTACTTACCACCCATTTGGGATCCCTTTTTAGTTATTGCGCAGACGCGTGCCATAAGTAGGGAAACTGTAGCATACCTTGATACTCTATGCAACTTCGCGTACTATTACTTACTATGGATATCCTTGGTAGTATTTTTTATATAGTGATTCTCATTATGTCAGTCGTCATCCACGAGGTGGCACATGGTTTTGCGGCACTCAAATATGGCGATGAGACAGCGCTCCACATGGGCAGACTTACCTTAAATCCGCTCAAACATATTGATATCATGGGGTCAATTGTTATTCCGCTGGCGCTCATTCTTTCGGGTACAGGAATTGTCTTCGGCTGGGCAAAACCAGTACCGTACAATCCCAACAATCTTACAGATCGTCGCAAAGGTACACTCGCGGTTGCAAGTGCAGGTATTATTGTCAATTTGTGCGTCGCGGTCTTTTTCGGGCTCATTCTTCGATTTTTGCCAAGTGAATTTATTGCTGTTAGCGCAATCTTGCAGGCAGTTGTCTTTATAAACTTAGTGCTCGCTATTTTTAATCTTGTGCCAATTCCACCACTTGATGGATCAAAAATTCTTTTTTCACTGTTGCCTCCTCGTTTTGCGTATTACGAACAAATAATTGAACAGTATTCAATTGCATTTTTACTTATTTTTGTATTTTTTATTTGGCGATACGTTGCGCCGATCATTCAGATTTTGTATGCACTTATTGTTGGTAATTAAATTTTTCACGTATTTCACTTTTAAAAAAAGAAGGGTGGGGGTATACTCATAGATATGATTGCTCGCATACAAAGAGCATTATTTCTCACTGCATTACTCGCGGTTGCTTTTTCTTTTAGCACAAATGTATTTGCAGCGACAGGCACTATTAATGCATCATATAAATATGCAAAATTGTGTGGCAATGCAGATTGTTCTGTGTACACACAAATAAATTTTAAACCAACGCTCGGCACCGCAGTAAGTGTTACTGATTCGGCTATCACAGGAGAAATTTGGAGTGAAAAATTGGGATGGATAAATCTTAATCCAACGACGAGCGGTGTGCTCAATGACGGGACAGGAACTCTCTCTGGATATGCATGGGGACAGCTTGCGAGTTGGATAAACTTTGCACCGACACACGGCGGCGTGACGATAAATAGCAGTGGTGAATTTGGTGGATGGGCATGGGTATCAGGGCCAAATGGGGGATGGATAAAATTTGATTGCACGGATGTTGATGCTTGCGTGAAAACAGACTGGCTGGGCACAGGTGGAGGAGCCGGAGCTGGAGCTGGAGCTGGAGGTGGCGGAAGTAGCACGTCAGGAAGTGGTAGCACAGGAAACCCTTCTACAAATCCAACTACTAACCCTACGACAAATCCATCTACAAATCCAACTACTAACCCTACGACAAATCCATCCACAAACCCACCTACAGACCCAACCAACCCTCCGAAAAATCCGACAAATCCACCAACAGATCCTTCTGTAACACCACCAGCAAATACCTTTACGCAACAAATAGTCCAGCAAATTGCGAGTACATTTACTGAGACTGTTGCGATTCTTGGTGATGCCCTTACCGGAATCCGTACTATCATGAATAAACCCGATGTGTCAGTTGCGGTAAAAGTCGCAACGACGATAGGTATGCTTGCCGGTGTCTCTGTTTCTGTTGCATCACTCTTATTTGCATCTCCGTTTTCATTTTCTGAAATTGCCCTTATCCCAATGCGACTCTGGTCGCTCCTTCTTGGATTCCTTGGGTTCAAAAAACGTCGTCGTCCGTGGGGAACCGTATATGATGCAGTGACCAAACAGCCGATTGATCCAGTGGTTGTCGTGCTTCGTGATGATAAAGGGGAAGATGTGTCAACCTCTATTACTGATCTTGATGGACGATATGGATTTTTGGTGCGCCCTGGTATGTACACGATTATTGCAAATCGTACCAACTACATTTTTCCTTCGAAGAAATTATTTGGCAAAGACCGTGATGAATTATATTCCGATTTGTATTTTGGTGGTCCTATTATGGTGACCAAAGAAGGAGATGTTATTGGTAAAAATATTCCGCTTGATCCAATAAAAGAAGACTGGAACGAACAGACCAAAGAATCCCAACACTTGATGAGCTTCTTCTCGCGCAAAGAAAAATGGCTTCGTCATGCAAGTGATGTATTGTTTGCGTTTGGTTTTTCTGTGGCAACAATTGCTCTTATTGCTGCGCCAAATACGTATAACATAGTTGTATTTGTTGCATATTTATTCTTAGGAATGTTGCGACAATTTGGCCTTCGTCACATGGTGCCGCTCGGCGGGGTCATGTACAAAGATTCAGGGTTGCCTCTTCGATTTGCTATTGTGCGCATTTTTATTGCAGATACCAATTCAGAAACATTACATAAAATTACCGATAAGACAGGACGATTTTATTGCTTGATTCGCAATGGCCGCTACTACGCAACCATTGAAAAGAAAAAAGATGATGGTTCGTATGAAAAGATATTTACCTCACTTCCATTTGATGTCACGAAAGGATATATCAACACACTGTTTGAAGTGTAGGACTTTACAAAAACAATGAAAGGAATACACTTGGAAAAGGTTTAAGTTTTTTATTGATTAAGTAAGCGAGTTTGGCTGGTTACCGCTTAGTTCCCATCCAGCCTCCTTATTTTTCTAAAAGCTTTATAGCCAAGATTTTGAGACTGTTTTTAAGAAATATGGTGTTTTGGTAAGACAGTCTTAATACATGCCCGCTTCCTTGCTATAACGAGGAAGTGGGTTTTTATTTACCTGAACGATATTTTATCGCAGTGTAGGTGGCCTTGCATTTTTTATCCGTATACGGTAGAGTAATCCTACTAAAGCCCTATTGTCGGCTTTTTATATTAGACATCAATGCCATCAGTAAATCAGCTCGTACGGAGCCCACGCAAAAAAACAAAACGAAAGACAAAAGCGGTCGCTCTCGCCCGCGGTTTTAATGCTATCAAAAATCGCCCAGTGTTCTACCCATCTCCATTTAAACGTGGGGTATGTACAAAGGTTTCAACAACAACTCCTAAAAAGCCTAACTCTGCGCTCCGAAAGATCGCCCGCGTTCGCCTTACGAACGGTCAAGAAGTCACTGCATATATCCCAGGTGAAGGACACAACCTCCAAGAGCACTCAGTGGTCATCATCCGTGGTGGTCGCGTGAAAGACTTGATCGGAGTTCGATACCACATTGTTCGTGGACGTCTCGATGCATCTGGAGTTGAAAAGCGACGTCAGTCACGTTCGCTCTACGGTAACAAGCGCCCAAAGGCGACAAGCAAGTAAAAAGTTTATCAAGTTCGTAAAGTTATAAAGTAAAAGGCACAAGCACTCAACTTTAAAAACTTTATAACATTCCACTTTATAACTCATCATATGCGACGCAAAATCAACAACAAAAACATAGTTTTACCAGATATCGTTTACAACTCTCCTCGAGTTGCAAAGTTTATCAACTGTCTCATGTGGGATGGAAAGAAAGAAACTGCACGCAAAGTTGTGTACGGTGCTTTCGATATGATTAAAGAAAAAACAGGCACAGAAGACGCACTTGAAATCTTTGATACAGCTATCAAGAACGCAAGTCCAAACCTCGAAGTTCGCTCACGACGTATTGGTGGTGCAAACTACCAAGTGCCTCGTGAAGTTCGTCCAGAACGTCGCCAAGCGCTCGCATTCCGATGGATCCTCGCTGCCGCTCGCGGTAAGAAAGGTGCACCAATGGCAAAGCGTCTCGCCGATGAACTCATCCTCGCTTCAAAAAATGAAGGTTCTGCAATCAAGAAGAAAGAAGATACGCACAAAATGGCAGAATCAAACAAAGCATTTGCCCATTTTGCTTGGTAATGTTGCAAAGCAACATTACCCCGAGCGAACGCTAGTGAGTCGAGAGGTCTTTAATTTTATAGAAAAAAGAAAAATCCCCATTCGGGGATTTTTCTTTTTGACAAAGAGTATCAATAGGTATATGGTAAAAGAAAAATTGTTCACCTCATGAGAAATACATATGTTAATTTGACACTGGCCGAGATTGCCAATAAGACAAAGCATCAGCCACTTTTTTATTTCGCTATTACTGTGTTTATTGCAGGATTAATGGCACAGGTATTATTTAATGATTCATTAGAAAATACAGGACCTAAGATGTTTGTGATATTGATGTCAGTAGGGCTTCCTTTGTATAAATTCATTAAAAGTCTTGACCCAAAGCGACGAGTTATCGCTGTACTTGATGAAGAATGTAAATACACACAAAATGCGTCATGGTATAGAGATATTTGTAAAACACGTGCAAATACTCTTAAGGAGAAAGATGACACATGGGAGCAATGCAAACACGAAAAGATTATTTAATGAGTAAAAAGCCACCCGTATCCTCGGGTGGCTTTTCTTTTGTCCGTAAAGGGTATATCGTTAAGTAAAATCTTGCACTATGAAAAAAATAATACTTGGCGTAGTTGGTATTTGCGCACTTGGTGCAGGAATACTCCTCGCACCATATGTTTTTACTAATATTGCTCCAAAAGTGAATGCCGAAATCGTTTCCTCTGGAGAAGAGATTCATGTGTGGGGACTTGATTCGTCAATTATTGAAGGAACACTTATTCAAATCTCATGTGTTGTTTTGATTAACGGTACACCTGCAAATTCAGGATGGGAAATTTGCGATAACCTCTCGTATATCTATCCGCAGAATGACATTACCGTCCCTCATGTCGGCATCAATCTTATGGAAGGAGGTAAACTCTCCGGAGAAGTAGATGCCACCATCGAATTCCGCATTGCAAAAGTTATTCGTCGTTAAGCCGCCCGTATTCTCGGGCGGCGTTTTTATTTATTCACCTATGTTTTTATGCAATTAAAAATGTTGGCGGGTTTGCAAAAAACACCTATATATCGTATAGTCTTTCTCATAGAGCGGTGACGCTTTTTTATTTACTAAATTTTGCTTCTACCTAAACCCTAGACGCTAAACCCTAAACCCTATATTTATTTATGGAACGAGAATATCCTCTAGAAAAAGTCCGAAACTTCGGCATTATCGCCCACATCGACGCGGGCAAAACCACGACATCAGAACGCGTGTTGTTTTACACGGGCATGTCCCACAAAATCGGTGAAGTGCACGACGGTGAGACCACTACCGACTGGATGGAACAAGAACGAGAACGCGGTATTACGATTACGGCTGCGGCAGTTACCTGTGCGTGGATTCCGACCTATGCAAATGCGGACAAAAATAAGAAAATTCGTTTCAATATTATCGATACACCTGGACACATCGACTTTACGGTTGAAGTGAAGCGCTCACTCCGCGTCTTGGACGGCGCAGTGGTTGTTTTCGACGGCGTTGCTGGTGTTGAGCCACAATCAGAAACCAACTGGCGCTACGCTGATGAAGCGCAGGTGCCGCGTATTTGTTTCGTGAATAAGCTCGACCGAACAGGTGCGTCATTTGAACATTCCTATGCAACTATCCTCGACCGTCTTTCAAAAAAGGCAGTTCGTATGCAACTTCCTATTGGTCTTGAAGAAAACCATGAAGGCGTTGTCGATCTTTTGACAATGAAGGCTTACTACTTCGAAGGCGACATGGGAAGTAAGGTTGTTGAAAAAGAAATTCCAGAAAACATGATGGCGGATGCAAAAAAGTATCATGGTGAACTCATCGAACGCATCGTCGAAAACGATGAAGCACAGATGACTGCATATTTGGAAGGCAATGAGCCATCACTTGATGAACTCAAAAAGACTCTTCGCAAAGCAGTTATCAAAAATGAAATCTTTCCTGTTTATGCAGGAAGTGCGCTTAAGAACAAAGGTGTTCAGCTCGTCTTGGATGCGGTTGTTGATTACTTGCCATCTCCAAAAGATATCAAGCCAGTTACCGGAACTGATCCAAATACCGATGAACCGCTTTCACGCGCTGCGGATGACGCAGAGCCATTCTGTGGTCTTGCATTCAAGTTGATGGCAGATCCATTCGTCGGACAACTCGTCTTCTTCCGTGTCTATTCAGGTACGCTTGAATCAGGAAGTTATGTATATAATCCTCGAACCCGCAACAAAGAACGCATCGGCCGTATCGTGCGTATGCAAGCAGATCAACGTGAAGAAGTGAAGAAAATTTTCGCGGGTGATATTGCCGCAATCGTGGGACTCAAAGATACAAAAACATCGGACACACTCTGTGATGATGCAAAACCAATCATGCTTGAACGTATTGTCTTCCCAGAACCAGTTATCTCTCTCCGTATCGAACCAAAAACAAAAGCTGACCAAGAAAAAATGGGTCTCGCGCTTTCACGTCTTGCTGATGAAGATCCAACATTCCGCGTCTCAACCGATCAAGAAACTATGGAAACGATTATTGCAGGTATGGGAGAATTGCACCTCGACATTATTGTGGATCGTATGAAGCGAGAATTCGCTGTTGATGCAAATGTCGGTAAACCACAAGTTGCGTATCGCGAAACAATTAATGCGAATGCTGAAGCAGAAGGTAAATACATCAAACAATCTGGTGGTCGTGGAAACTATGGTCACGTGAAAATCCGCGTGAAGCCTATGGACATGAGTCTTACGAAAGAAGAGATCGAAGATTTGCCAAAGTCAGTCAAACGCGAAGCGCATTTCGAATTTATCAATACGATCAAAGGAGGTGCAATCCCACAAGAATATATTCCAGCCTGTGAAAAAGGATTCCGAGAAGGTCTCGATCGCGGTATTTTGGCAGGATTTAAAATGGTGGATGTCTCTGTTGAACTCTGGGATGGAAGTTACCACGATGTGGACTCAAACGAAATGGCGTTCAAAATCGCTGCTTCTATGGGTATCCAAGATGCGTGTCGCGCTGCAAAGCCGGTTATTCTTGAACCGATGATGAAAGTGGAAGTCGTTACCCCTGATAAATTCATGGGAGATGTCACAGGCTCACTTTCTGCAAAACGTGGACTTATCGAAGGTATGGAAGATCGCGGTATGAACAAAGTCGTCAAAGCTGTGGTGCCGTTGTCCGAAATGTTCGGCTACACGACAAACTTGCGCAGTATGACCGAAGGCCGTGCTGGATTCACGATGGAATTCTTGCGATACGATATTGTCCCTAATAATGTCGCGGACACTATCATTGCAGCTAAAAAATAGGAGCAAGTAAGTAGGTAGAGAGAACAAAAATATGCGTCTCAAAATATTTCGGTTACGCCAAAATATCTTTGATACGTGATTTTTGGAATGAACAAAAATCAAAAAAGCCCGACACAATAAAATTGTGTCGGGCTTTTGATTTTGTAACATGATTCATTTTCCTAAGTACACATTCAATTTTTTTACTCGTGGATTTTTCCGAAATCGGCGAATTGTTTTGTCTACTATTTGCCGAACTCGTTCACGGGTGAGGCTAAATTTTTCTCCAATGGCTTCTAAACTTAATTCTTCTTTACCATTAATCCCAAAACGGTGACTAACAATATCGGCATCTCGTTGTGAGATCATATTTCTTAAAATGTCACCGATGTCTTTTTTCAAAGATTCATTATCAAGCACCTCATTAGCATTTCCTGCAATAGGATCACTTTTGAATGAATCAATCATTGTCCGGTTCGCGTCTTCTCCAATAGGAGTATCCAAACTAACAGACCACCCAATGCTCTTGCTCGTTTCTTGAATCTCTTCTTTTGGGATATCAAGCAGTTCAGCAAGTTCTTCATTTGACGGTTCACGCTCGTATCGCTGTTCGAATTTCTCTGTCATTTTAATGATTTTAGTCGTTGAAGCGACCTTGTTCATAGGCAACCGAACAATGCGCGCATTTTCAGCAAGCGCTTGCAGAATTGATTGGCGAATCCACCACACGGCATAAGAAATAAATTTAAATCCTCTTGTGTGATCGAAACGCCCCGCTGCTTTGTAAAGACCAATGTTACCTTCATTGATTAAATCAGACAGTGAAAGTCCTTGATTTTGATATTGCTTGGCAACAGAAACAACAAAGAGGAGATTTGCTTTTGTAAGGTTTTGTAATGCATCTGTGTCACCTGTTTGTATTTTTTTAGCTAACACAACTTCATCCTCAGCTGTAATACGAGGATGTTTTACAATTTCATTCAAATATCGCTGAAGGGAATCACCTTCGCGAAGGGTAATCTGCTTGGCGATTTTTAGCTGTCTCATGATTTTTGAATTTTTTCTTTAGCGTACGCTGGATGCTTTTTGATGTCAACCCGGTAGTGAGATTTTCTAAAGGGCCCTTTGCGTAGTTATAAAATCGTGTTAGAAAACTCTACTACCGGGTCAAAGCTCTTTTCATTTGTTGCACTAAGGAGTATAGTTTCGAAAACCCGCACCTTATGAAAAGAAAAATCACCACCAAAATGAAAGAGCTTAATGAGCTCAGTCAAAGAACCACTGCAACAACAAAAGGACTTGTTGATGAAATTAAAAAAGGACTCCTTGATTTTGCTAAGAGTCCCAAAAGGAAAAAAATACAGTATTTTCTCCACATGAAGTTGTATAAAAACAAATACGACAACAAAGTGTGTGATGAAATTTCTTTTTGGTTAAGCAGATACATAACCGAACAGGGGACACATCATTACCGGCATAATCGATTTGATGTTGAGGAAAGAGCAGAGCAGCTTCAAGTACAATCAGGTACTTTTGTAGACACGGTTAATGAAGTTCTTATTGAGTTGAATCAGTTTCTCAAAAAGAATGGCTTCAATGTTGCTCTTGCAACAAGAGATACTGTTATCGATACCGATATGGGTTCACTCACTATTTATTGTGAAGGGGAAATAAAATATCCTCACAACGGTAAGGTTGTGATTGAAGAAAAAGAAAAAGCTGTTAGTTGAAACAATACAATGAAGCCCTGCCGATGGAATCGGCAGGGCTTTTTTATGTGTACTTGCGCATTTTGTATCTTTCTGGTAGTATGAAATCCAATCGCTTTTTTAGCGTTTTTTATTAACAACCTCCTTCGAAGAGGTACATTAACCAAAGACAGGTATGGAACGCGCGAAAGCACGCACCCGCTACCTAAACAATATTTATGGCAGCAGAAGTATTCAATCGAACAAAGCCTCACGTAAACGTGGGAACTATCGGTCACGTTGACCACGGCAAGACAACTCTTACCGCGGCTATTTTGACTATCTTAAACCGTGAAGGAAACGGTTATTCAGCTAAGTTGAAGGGGGTGAATGATATCGACAAGGCGCCTGAAGAAAAGGCTCGTGGTATCACCATCGCGCTTTCTCACTCTGAATACGAAACTCCTAATCGTCACTACGCACACATTGATGCTCCGGGTCACGCTGACTACATCAAAAACATGATTACAGGTGCCGCTCAAATGGACGGTGCTATTATCGTTGTTGCTGCTACTGATGGTGCTATGCCACAGACTCGTGAACACATCCTCCTTGCAAAACAAGTTGGCGTGCCAAAGATCGTGGTGTTCTTGAACAAGTGCGACATGGTTGACGACAAAGATATGATTGACTTGGTTGAAGAAGAAATCCGCGAAATCCTTGAAAAACAAGGTTTTGATAAGGATTGTCCTATCATCCGCGGTTCAGGTCTTAAAGCGCTTGAATCAAAAGACAATACAGACGAATGGGCAGTAAAAGTTATGGATCTCGTTAAAGCGCTTGATACTTACATCCCAGAGCCTGTTCGTGATGTCTCAAAACCTTTCCTTATGCCTATCGAAGACGTTTTCTCAATCGAAGGACGTGGTACTGTCGTAACAGGTAAAATTGAACGCGGTATCGTCAAGGTTGGTGAAGAAGTCGAACTTGTTGGTATTAAAGAAACAAAGAAGACAACAATCACGGGTATCGAAATGTTCAACAAACAACTCTCAGAAGGTATGGCTGGCGACAACGCTGGTATCCTCCTCCGCGGTATTGCGAAAGATGACATTACTCGTGGACAAGTCCTCTCAAAGGTTGGTTCAGTTACTCCACACGATAACTTCGAATGTGAAGTGTACATCTTGAAAAAGGAAGAAGGTGGTCGTCACACACCATTCTTTAATGGCTACAAACCTCAATTCTACATCCGAACAACAGACGTTACAGGAGATGTAGTACTTCCGGCAGGAACAGAAATGGTTATGCCAGGTGATACCGTTAAACTTACGGTTAAACTCGTAACTCCAGTTGCACTTGAAGATCAGACACGTTTTGCTATCCGCGAAGGTGGTAAGACAGTGGGTGCTGGTGTTGTTACAAAAATCTTGGGCTAATTCCTTATCATTTCTTAATCAAAGCTCATTATTATGGCAACCAAAACTGCAAAACCAAAAGCAACAAGCAAAGCTAAAGCAGACGGTGCCGTCAAATTACGTATCCGCGTGCGCGCTTACGAGAACAAAATTCTCGACATATCGGTAAAACAAATTATCGATACAGCGCGCCGCCACGATGCGGAAGTTGTTGGTCCGATCCCTCTCCCTACAGAAATTAAAAAGTACACGGTTAATCGCGCTTCATTCGTGTATAAAAATACGCGTGAACAATTTGAAATGCGTATTCACAAGCGTGTGATCGATATTATGAACCCGAACGCGAAGACCATCGAAGCACTGACCAATTTGTCCTTGCCATCCGGTGTAGATATCGACGTTAAAATGATGTAAATAAAATAAGTAGAAAGTTTGTAAAGTTCATAAAGTTATAAAGTAAATGCAAAAAATTGTGTTGCTTTATAACTTTTGACTTTATAACTTTTGAACTAAATTCCTATGATTATTCTCGGCAAAAAACAGTATATGACGCAGTACTTCACGGAAGATGGCAAAGCGCATGCGGCAACGGTCGTACTCGCAACGCCGTCAACGGTGACTGCAGTCAAAACAACAGAGAAGGATGGCTATGATGCTCTCCAGCTCGGTTTCGAGGCGCAGAAAAAAGAGCGCGTATCGAAAGCAGTGCAAGGCCAGATGGGCGACTTGGGCGTTTTCAAAACGGTCAAAGAATTCGCATCAATCAACGGCCAAACACCGGTTGATCTCGAAAAGAAACGAGGTGATGTGTTCGATGTTTCCGGCTTTACCGTCGGCGATGTTGTGCGCGTTACCGGCGTTTCAAAAGGTAAAGGTTTCCAAGGTGTCGTGAAGCGTCACGGCTTCCATGGTGGTCCTCGAACCCACGGTCAGAAACACTCTGAACGTGAACCAGGTTCTATCGGTGGAGGTCTCCGTGCTCGTGTGCCAAAAGGCATGCGCATGGCAGGACGCACCGGTTCTGATACCATCACGGTCGCGAATCTTCGCGTACTTGATGTTGATATGGAACGGAATTTATTGGTACTCTCCGGGGCGTTGCCTGGTCGAAGAGGTACTCTGCTTAAGATAATGACCACAAAGGTCAAGTAGAAAGTTATAAAGTCATAAAGTTCATAAAGAAATTACAAAATACTTTATAACTTTAAAAACTTTAAGAACTTGATAACTCATATATGGAAGCAACACTCAAAAAAACTAAAAAAGTAAAAGTTCCTGTCAGTTTGGAAACAAACATGGTTAGCCAAGCAGGTAAAAAAGGCGCAGCAATTACGCTCCCAGAAGCTATCTTCGGCGTGCCATGGAATGGTGACCTCGTGCACCAAGTTATGGTCAGTATGACCAGTAATGCTCGTGCAGGAACAGCTAACACAAAGACTCGCGGCGAAGTGCGCGGTGGTGGTAAGAAGCCATGGCAGCAAAAGGGAACTGGTCGTGCACGTCACGGCTCATCTCGTTCACCGATTTGGGTTGGTGGAGGTATTACGCACGGTCCTCGTACAGACAAAGACTATACAAAAAAGATCAATCGCAAGATGAAGGCAAAAGCGCTCTTTACGGTGCTCTCACAAAAATATCGTGATGGAGAAATTCTCTTTATCGATGATTTGACGGTAGCAAATACAAAGACAAAAGATGCACACAAGGTAATCGTTTCTCTTGCTGAGCAAAAAGGATTTGAAAAACTTTTGAAAGCTCGTAAGCAAGTTGGTCTTGTTGCAGTACCGAAAGATACATACGCAAACATTGCTCGCGCATACCGAAACTTGCCACAAGTGCTTTTGAACACAGTTGAAGAACTCGACATTGTTGATGTGCTTAACCACCGTTATCTTATTATCAGCCAACCAGAAAACGCTATTGCGTTGCTTGCAAAAAAACAAGTAACAAAGGCAAGAAAATAGAAAATACTAAATACAAAATAGTAAACACGCATGAACACAGACACATTAAAACTATTTTCTATTTAGTACTTAGTATTTACTAACAAATATATGGCAACAAAAACAGACAAAAAGAAAACGGAGGTAGCAGAGGTTGTGAAAACATCACTCTTGGGTGCACCACGGGTCACTGAAAAAGCAGCACGACTTACTATCGGTAATGCATATGTATTTATGGTAGAAACTCGAGCAACAAAACCTGAAATCAAAAAAGCATTTATCGCGAAGTATAAAAAAACACCTCTTAAGATCGGCATGACGACTATTCGCGCAAAGAAAGTCATTGTTCGTGGCAGAAAAGGAATGCTCGCAGGTGGCAAAAAGGCGATTATTTATTTGAAAAAAGGCGAAACAATCGATCTCGCATAAATAATTCCTATACATCACTATGAAAACATATAAACCTACAAGTCCATCACAACGCCACACCAAAACGATTAACTACCGTGATTATTTGACGACAGATAGTCCGCTTAAATCCCTTACCAAAGGCGGCAAGCGCTCTATGGGTCGCAACAACACTGGTCGCATTACGTCGAGTCACCGTGGTGGTGGTAACAAGCGTCTCTATCGAGATGTCGACTTCAGTTATTTGAAGCGCGATATTCCTGCGAAGATCGCGTCTGTTGAATATGATCCAAACCGATCATCGTTCATCTCACTCGCAGTCTACAAGGATGGTGAAAAGCGTTATGTCCTTACCCCAAAAAGTGTAAAGGCAGGCGATACCTTCCTTACCTCAGAAACAGCGCCACTTACTCCAGGTAACCGCGTACCGCTTCGTGCAGTACCTGTTGGTACCTTTGTATACAATATTGAATTAAAACCAGGTGGCGGTGCAAAGCTCGCTCGTTCTGCAGGAAACTTTGCAGAAGTGGTGGCTCATGACGCCGGCAATGCGCAGATCAAAATGCCATCAACTGAAGTCCGCAAAGTCTCTGACCGATGTTGGGCAACGATCGGCGAAGTATCGAACGATGAGCACAAGCTCGTTGAATACGGTAAAGCTGGACGTTCTCGATGGCGAGGTATCCGACCGAAAGTTCGTGGTACTGCTATGAACCCAGTTGACCACCCATACGGTGGAGGTGAAGGACGCCAAGGCCGGGGCTTGCGCCGTCCAAAGACTCGTCACGGTAAAGTTACTGGTGGACGAAAATCTCGAACTCCAAAGAAATACTCAAATCCGTTTATTGTTTCTCGCCGACGCGTTGGCAAGAATCGAAAAGCGAAGAATTAGTTTGCTAGTAAATAGTAAATAGATAGTAGTAAGTAGGGAGAACATAAACAAAAAAGAAGAGCAGGCTTTGCCTACTCTTCTTTTTTGTTTATGGTTTTTGTTCGGCCCCCTCTCCTTGTTAAGGAGAGGGTTGGGGTGAGGTAGTGTCTTTTTCTATTCACAAATATATAAACAGTGCTATAGTTAGTGTATTATCAATTGCTATCTAGCGTATGAAAAATAATTTTATTTTAGGAGTACTTGTTGGTGCTATGGTTGTTGGAGGAATTGTATTTCTTTCAAATAATATTGGTAATAGAAACGCAGAACAAGGAGCGCTTGTTACTCCATTGTTTGCAAAGAAAACACCTGCTGTTGTTGGTGCAAAGAAAATTGCAGGCAAAGATATCATTATTCGTGATACAGGTTCAGAGAGTTGTATCATTTATGTAGATACCGGTAGTGATAGTTACGCTATTGCGTTTGCAGGTAGCTATAAAGTATTTGGTAGTTGTACGCCAAATGCAGTTATTTTTGATGTGACTGGTGCTGGATACAACCCAGCAGGAGATCTTCCTTCATTTACCCATGCACAGCTTTTTAAAGGTGTTACCTTAACGGCAAATGGCGCACTTTCTATTGCAGGGGACGCTATCAGTGCGATGCAAATGCAACTCGTAGTCCTTGGGTATTTACAACAAGTGCCAACAGGTACCGAAGATGCAAATACCGCTCTTGCGCTTAAAAAATATCAAACAGATAACGGATTAGAAGTGACTGGAAAGAGTACTCCGGCAACAAAAACATCTCTCATTGCACAGGTAGCAAAAATCCCTACGACTATTCCAATTACCGCGCCTAGTAAGTAGATAGTAGTAAGTAGGGAGGACAAAACACAAAAAATAACAAAAATGCAGGAAAAGGCTTCGCCTTTTCCTGCATTTTTGCTTATGTTCATTTTTTCCTGATTATATGTATAATGACAAAAAACCACACAATGGAACTCCTTGCGTACTACACAACCAAAGCCTCTCTTAATGGAGAACAAAGCGCTGTCATTGTTGAAAAATTAAAAAAACTCTTTGAAGTACATGGCCTATGTACTCTTTTTAGAAAAGAACTCACGAGTATTAAGCGTTTTCAAGGACTAGCAGATGAACAAAAAGAAAGACTTGAACAACTGTGTACTCGACGCCTCTTTGCGTTCAGTCAGTGCACAGTGCTTCACGATTTGTCGTATTTAAAACCAACAGATAAGTATCAATCAATCATTAGCGCCTTTAGTCTTATCCGTAAAGAAACAGAAGAAGGAACCACAGCTTCAAGACGGACAATTTCGGAAAATAGTGAAAGTATCAGAGTGTTACTTGTTGCAATAGCGGTGATCGAACGTAACCTTTTTTGACTTTAAAAACCCAAGCGACTAGCTTGGGTTTTTGTATTTTTAGTTATTCACACACTACATTATAGGGGGGGTGTATACTTATGAAAGTACATTCTCCTTATTATTACTTAACTCGGAGAATTACCTAAATTATTAGTATGAAAAACGACTCTTTAAAAATTGTCCTCATTGTTGCAATTATTGCGATTGCTGGTTATTTTTTATATACAAACTTTGCAAAAACTGATGCTGGTCAGCAAGGTGCGGTTATAAGCGGAACATCATCAACAACAAGTCAAGCTGGTGTTAGAATGACAATTGGGCATACATGGATTGATTATATAGGGAGTCAATGTCTGATTATAGTATATGATCAATTCGGGATGATTATGGGTACTATTTGGGGCTCCACTGGTGCTTTTGGTATTTGCGTACCAGGAGGAATAACTATGACTAATAATGGGAATCCTTCAGGTATAAGTGGTGTTTCTGTTGGAACAAATGGCACTCTTTCTATAACAGGAGATCTTGTCAAAGCAACTCAATTGAAACTTCTTATGCTTGGATATATGAAAACAGTACCAACAGGAGTACTTGATTCTGTTACAACGGAAGCTCTTCGTGGGTATCAAACAGCAAATAAACTTCAAATTACTGGAACTATTACACCTGAAACTAACACCTCACTAAATAGTTATATTGGAGCAGTTTCTGTAACAAAAAACACTAATCCTTCGCTTAGTATCGGTGCGACTTCAGTTAAATAAGGTATTGAGTATGAATAAAACAAAAAAAGACCCGATCGGGTCTTTTTTTGTTTCAATATGAATACATTGACATTTTTTATATACATGATAGAATGTAAAAAATAAAATTCCATGAAAAAAGTCTTTTCGTTCTTACTAATCGCAGTTTTTACCATATTGATATCAAATACCAGTTACGCTCAAAGTAAACAATATAAAGTCATCATTGATGTGACAAACCCGATTCCTCGTTTGGTTATCGTAAACCCTGTCCTATTTAAAGGGGGTGAAAAAATAGTACTCACATACAAAATCACTTTTGCTGGTGAAGAGAAAAAAGAGCAAATACTACAGATTACTATACCTTCCGGATTGAAAGGTGAAAAAGAGCTAAGTATTTCTTTAAATAGTGATAAAATAAAAATACTCTCTGCTAACGCAAAATTGATTGAATAAATCACTTTCTCTAAAAAAGCCCCATAACCAGTACTGGTTATGGGGCTTTACTATTTGACTATTTTTCGAGTTTCCTATAGTATTGTTCTACCAGCTCTCTTTGAGCTATTTTATTTCAGCAATGACACGATCACTCAAAAAAGGCCCTTATATCGATGAGCGCCTCATGAAAAAAATCGAAGGCAAAGACCCACTCAAAACGGGGCTTATTAAGACATGGTCTCGAGCATGCCAAATCCCCCCAGAAATGGTCGGATTCATGTTTGGCGTCCACAATGGCAAAACCCACGTTGAAGTCTTGGTTACCGAAGACATGGTTGGTCACCGATTGGGCGAATTTTCATTGACCCGCAAATTTACACGTCACGGCGGTAAAATGCAGAAAGATATTGATACCAAAGCTAAAGAAGCTGAAATCACCCAAGCAAAAGCAGCAAAAGCTACTACCACTGACGCTAAGAAAAAATAGTTCGATTACACTCACCATAAATAAACATCATGAAAGCAGTACTCAAAAACTATCGCCAAGCTCCTCGAAAAGTCCGCATCGTTGCGGATCTTATTCGTGGCAAGCGCATCATTGATGCACAAATGGCACTTTCATTTCTCCCAAAGCGCGCATCAGATCCATTGCTTAAACTTCTCAATTCTGCGGTTGCAAATGCGGTCGCAAAAGATGTTGATATTGCAACGCTCGTAATCAGCGAAATTCGCGTCGACAAAGGCGTGATCTTGAAGCGTATGATGCCACGCGCTCGCGGTTCATCTGCGCCAATTCACAAGCATTCTTCTCATGTTATTTTGTCGCTCGCGGCAAAGGAAACAAAGAAAGAAAAGAGGGCAGCAGGATTGGCAAAGAAGGCTATGACAGTAGTAGAAAAGCCGAAAAAGGTCGCAAAGAAAAAAACTGCTCCGGCTGTTTAATCTATTTACTATTTACTACTACCTACTTACTAACACATTTATGTCAAAAATCGTTCACCCATATGCACATCGATTGGTAATCCTCCGAGACTGGAAGTCTCGCTGGTTTGCGCTTGATAAGCGATATCCAATTTTCTTGAAAGCGGACACGACTATCCGTGAATATTTGGAAAAGAAACTCCGCGGTTCATACATTTCGGGTATCGAAATTGAACGTACACAAAAATACTATCGTATCATTATCCGCACGTCACGTCCTGGTATGATTATTGGTCGTTCAGGTGATGCAATGATAAAACTCCGTGCAGAAATTGCAAAACTCATAAAATCTAAGAAACTCGAATTACCAGGTGAAATCAAAATCGACGTACTCGAAGTGCAGTCTCCAGAAGCAGATGCGCACATTGTTGGCTACATGATTGCAGAGTCTTTGGAAAAGCGCATGACGTTCCGTCGCGTGCTCAAACAAATGATTGAAAAAGTCATGGCAACTCGCGGTGTACTCGGTGCACGTATCGTGCTCGGTGGCCGTTTGGGAGGAGCTGAAATCGCGCGTTCAGAAGAAATCAAGCGTGGTTCTATTCCACTCCAGACATTCCGCGCAGATATCGACTTTGCTCGTGAAAAAGCGCATATGCCATACGGTGATATCGGTATCAAAGTATGGATTTACCGCGGTCAGGTTTTTTCAGATAAGAAATCAACAACTAACAAATAAGCCATGTTATCTCCAAAGAAAGTAAAACACCGAAAATGGCACAAGCACCGAGGCGACGTTACGACGATGTCTGCTGACACTCGTGGTACGCTTTTGGCATTCGGTTCATACGGATTGAAAGCGCAAAGTGCTGCTCGTATTAAATCAAATCAAATCGAAGCTGCGCGTAAAGCTATGGCGCACGGTCTTACAAAGACTGGCCGCACATGGACTCGTATTTTTCCAGACCGACCGATCACCTCAAAAGGCGGTGTCGTGGGTATGGGAAAGGGAAAGGGGGATTTGCAAGGATACTGTTTTGAAGTTCGCCCAGGTCGCATTATCTTCGAAATCGACGGTGTCGACGAAGCAGTGGCTCGTGAAGCACTCCGCAAGGCAGGTACTAAGCTTCCGGTCAAGACAAAAATAATCTCTCGAGAACTCTAAAAGCTAGACTTTTGTCCAGAAATACGTATAGTAAACTACACTCATATGCCAACAAAAAAGACAACAACCAAAGAAGAAGTAAAAGGCAAGACGCTCCAAGGCGTGGTTGTTTCTGACAAGATGGACAAAACTATCGTTGTTGAAGTAAAGCGCTTCGTGAAGCACCCAAAGTACAAGAAGTACTACAACGTGACGAAGAAGTACAAGGCACACGATGAGACAAATATTCACAAAACAGGGGAAACAGTCACTATTCGTGAGACTCGACCGTTATCAAAAGATAAACACTTTGAAGTTATAAAGTAATCAAGTCCATAAAGTTTATAAAGAAGAAAAACATAGAACACTTTCAACTTTATAACTTTAAAACCTTAAGAACTCATTTATGTTACAACCACGATCAATCGTAAAAATCACAGACAATGCCGGCGGTAAAGTTGGCGCGGTGTTCAAGGTGCTTGGCGGTTCGAAAAAGCGCTACGCATTTATCGGTGACGTGGTCGTTATCTCTGTCAAAGTTGCAGAACCTCGCAAAGGCGTCAAGAAAAAGGATGTCCTCCGCGCTGTTGTTGTCCGCACTACCGATCCATACCGACGCAAGGATGGCTCATACATTCGTTTTGATGACAATGCGGTGGTAATCATCGGTAAAGCAAAGCAACGCTTCGAACCAATCGCGGGACGCGTGTTCGGCCCTATTCCTCGCGAAATCGGTGAAAAAGGATATCAGAAAATAATCTCGCTCGCACCGGAGGTGCTATAGCGAGAAGTAAGTAGGAAGTAGATAGTAGTTAGTAGGAATACAAAACACTGACTGCTGCCGACTCTCTACTTACTACTTTCTACTAACTACTTACTAAACTACCTATGATTAAAAAAGATGACAACGTAATAGTGCGCATCGGCGCAAGTAAAGGCAAAAAGGGCAAAGTGCTCCGTGTCTTTCCTAAACTTGGTACCGCAATCGTAGAAGGCGTGAACATGAAAAAGCGTCACAAGCGCGCAGGTGCTCGCGGCGGCAAAGGTTCTATTGTTGAACTTTCAAGTCCTATCAGTATCGCTAACTTGAAGAAAGCGTAATCTTATTTTTACATATTATGAAAACTGTTAAACAAAAAGAAAAAGAAGCATATACCGCAATGAAAAGCGTGTTCGGCTACAAGAATCCACTTGCAGCGCCTCATTTGATGAAGGTAGTTATTGCCTCTGGTACCGGTACACTTTTGAAGAAAGACAAACACAAGAATGATTTCATTATTGAACGTCTTGCCAAGATCACTGGCCAACGTGCAGTCACCAAGCGCGCAAAGAAATCTATTGCGCAGTTCAAGCTCCGCCAAGGCGATCCTGTCGGTGTCATGGTAACCATCCGTGGTGCGCGCATGTACGGATTTTTGGATAAATATTTCAATGTTGCACTTCCTCGCACGAAAGACTTCCGTGGTGTTGATGCAAAGATTGTAGATAGTATGGGTAATGCAACAATCGCCGTCAAAGAGCACACTATTTTCCCAGAAACAGCTGATGAAGAATTGAAAGATGTATTCGGTTTTGCTATGACTATCGTTACAAGTGCAAAAACAAAAGAAGAAGCAAAAATGTTTTTGGAACTCATTGGAATACCGTTTAAGAAGTAATACAAGATTCTAGTAACAAAAAGAAAAGAAAGTTGGCTTTGCCAACTTTCTTTTCTTTTTGTTATGCCGGACTTGATCCGGTATCCAGGCTAAAATATACAAAATCCATTGAGTTTTTTATTTTTAACAAATAGTTTATACTTAAAAAATAAATATGACAGATAAAGAAATTATTGAGAAAATCAAATACGGAATGGGTCTTTCGACAGAACTTTCAGATCTTGAATTTAAGACAGCGCAAGATCATATACCCAGTGATATTTGGAGAACTATTTCAGCCTTTGCAAATCGTCGAGGCGGGGGACTTGTTGTTTTTGGAGTAAATCAAGATAAAAACGCAATTACGGGATGTAATAACCTTGATCATATGCAAACAAAATTAACTGAGATTTTTAATGATAAAATGAGTTTTATTTTACGTCCAGAATATCATGTTATTAATTATGGAGATAAAACGATTCTAGCTGTTTATATACCAGAATGTCCAAAAGATTATATGCCTTGTTATTTTAAATCCGTTGGATTACCAAACGGTGCTTATATACGAGAAGGAAATACAACTAGAAAAATTACAGACAATGAATTCAGGACGTATGTTGCAACGTCTAAAGAATTTCAATTCGATCTTTCTGAAGCAAGAAACACTGAAAAGGATGAGATTTCTGAAGAAAAAGTAACTTACCTACTTGAACATAGTGAAAATCAGCTTAAAAGAGGTGCAATACCAGAAGTATCTGATGCGGTACTTGAAAATTTGGGAATAATTGCTTTATTTGATAATGAATACAAACCAACTGTCGGTGGTTATTTAGTTTTTGCAAAAGATATTCCACAAAATAAAAATCAGTATGATAGATATGCTGTACGTTGTATTCGTTTTGCAGGGAGTGATCCATCTGATGAAATTATTGATTCACTGGACATTAAAGGGACACTCGATACTCAAATTGATGAAGCATATAAGTTTGTTTTAAAAAATATTGGCAAACAGGCGAAAATTATTGGAACAAAGAGGATTGAACAATATGAATATCCAGAAGCTGCAATTCGAGAGCTTATAGCCAATGCTGTTATTCATCGTGATTACAAAATTATTGAAACTTATACACAAATAAAGATTTTTAACGATCGTATAGAAATAGTAAATCCTGGGTCCCTCCCACCAGGAGTAACTGTTGATAATATTAAAGATGCTCAGTTTAGTCGTAATTCCATGATCGCGGCTCGGTTAAGAGACCTTCAATATCTCGAAGAGTATGGTAGAGGTATTGATATTGTTGTACGAGAAATGGAAAAATGGGAATTACCCGCTCCTCTTTTTAGAAATTCGGTTAATAGTTTTGAAGCCATTTTACTTGGAAGAAATTATCGCGATATCAATGATCGTCAAATGAAAATTATTGACGCGCTACTTATTAAAGGGAAACTCACTATTCAAGATTGTCAAAAAATTTTACGCGGTACACCACGAGGTACCATTAATGCTGATCTCAAGAAATTAAAAGATCTTGGTGTTTTAGTGCCAAACGGTGCTTCAGTGAACATTTACTACACACTTGCTTTCTAGAGGCTTTTAGAGACAATCGAAAAATTCATTGAAAAATAAGGTTTAAATACATCTTTTTATAAAGAAAAAATCTAGAGGCTTTTAGACAAGGTTTATGAATTTTAATTTTCATAGTTTTATTGTATACTGCAAAAATGAAAAATCATCTTGTGAAAATATTGATCGCAGTCATTGTCATTTTGTTGGCGGTCCTTATTGCATTCTATTTTGCTACACATAAAAAATTAACCGAAACAAATTCTATTTCCCTTGGTTCTGATTCTACCAGTATTTCAGATACAAATGTTCCTATTGTAAATAACTCTAAACTTGTTACTACTTCATCTGTTATAAAACAAACAATGCCAACCCCTGTTGATATTTGTTCAAATATCGAAGGTGTGCAAACTTCTGTTCCGGCAGGAATGGCTGATGTTGAAGGGACTTGTGTTACTCAAGAGGAAATATCTTCAACTCCCAGTTCGCAACAGGATGAGTTTGATACAGAATTAATTTATAAAGAACCAGGAGAATATTCCGCGACTAACCCTTATGAGTTTGAATTTGTGGTAATTGGTGATGATTGGCAGAAAGCTGATTTTACAGTGACTCGAGGTAGTACTTTTATCAAAAAAGTTACTATTTATAGTAAAGCAGCATTACAACATGGATTACCAAGTACAGGAAAAACAATATCGAATAAATATCGGGATGGTTTTTCTCAACCAGGACATTATTTTATATTTGCGCAAGTTTCTGGAGGGGAATATGTAAGTGGAAAATCGATAAGTGAGGAATATACAATAATAGTTCCTAGTTCAATGAATTAGATAAGTGCTATACTATACTTATTACTCCTTAACCTCTTAAATTCTATGCAATCAAAATCAGGACTTATTATTGTAGCTATTATCGTACTCGCGATCGCGGGCTATTTCATTTGGAAGAATGGCGGCAATCGTAACGCTGGCCAAGCAGGACAAGTCTATGACAATACGGCGCAGTCTGGTTCGAGTGTAAATCCACCAGGTACGACAACGGGTGCTGGCGGTATGATCGTTGCACCAAAACCTACTGGTGACACAACACTACCAGATTATTATTACGATACATCCGGTAAATAATTTTACTCAAATAGCATAAAATCCCCGAAAGGGGATTTTATGCTATTTGTTTGACAAATTAAAGGCGAACTGTATGATGAGGAAAATTTAAAACTCAACAACATGGAAACAATCAAAATAATCTTTGCTATTGCTTGGTTTGCAATAATTGGGTTACTACTCATTTATTTTTCCCTCAAAAAGAAAAAACGAAGAAATGCATATTCAGTGGGTTTTATTGAACATGACCACAAAGAACAGCACATCGCATTCGTTCTCGGCATTCTAAAAGTAGGATACACAGGCAACAAAGTGAAAGAACTAGAAGACCTCTATCGAGGATGGCTTGCAAAGCTGACTGATATTCGGGAGAAAGCATCTATTGCTGCAAAGAATACATATCTTAAGCTTGTTGATACTAATGACTATCGATTAGAAGGAAAGATTATGTATGATGAACCTGAAACGATTGAAGGATACACAGTTGTTAAAGATTGCTTTTCTGAACCCTTTCCCTCATTGCACGATATGGATGATTGGGCACTTGGCATAAAGTTTACCGAACTTTCGACACTTCTTGCCATGACGGAAGAACAAAAGAAAGCAAGTATCTTATACATCAAAAAACACTTTGTAAATCACAAAATGACACGGGCTATTTTCAATTTTGACCTCTATGTTCCCAAAGAGGTAATGGTTTGACTTATCTAAAGGCTTCTGCTACACTAGCGGAAGCCTTTTCATTTTGAGTAATCCGTCGTTCTCCTTGAGCGTCCCCTGAAATTCTTGGGGCTTTCAAGAAAAATGACGAGATATTCTCAAGAAACAACAAGGCATTTTTACCCCTATGGCAAAAACATCAACCGTCGTCCGATCACAAAAGCCTCCTAAATTCTCTACTCGAGCTAAAAATCGATGTTTTCGATGTGGCCGCGGTCGAGGGTTTATGCGTGATTTCGGTATCTGCCGTATCTGCTTCCGTGAACTCGCGAACGAAGGTATGATCCCGGGTATCCGCAAATCGAGCTGGTAGGACGAGTTATCAAGTTATAAAGTTGAATGTTATAAAGAAAACAAATAACGCAACAAACTTGATACATCTTAGACTTTATAACTTTATGAACTTGATAAACTTTTAACTTAAACCAATGTATCCTCTCTCAGACATGTTAATCAAAATAAAGAACGCTAGCATCGCGACTCACGCGAGTGTTACCGTTCCTGCATCAAAAATGAAGGCAGCAGTGCTTGCATGTTTGAAAAAAGAAGGCTTCGTTGGTGGTATTACAGAAAAGTCAGTCAAAGGGCATCCTGTGCTTGAAGTTGTCCTTGCATACAATGCAGACGGTACTCCAAAAGTATCTTCAGTTACCTGTATCTCAAAGCCATCACGACGTATGTACATGGGTGTTAAAGAAATTCGCTTGGTGAAAAACGGTATGGGACTTGCTGTCCTTTCAACACCAAAGGGAATTCTTTCAGGACGAGAGGCTCGCAAAGAGCAGGTCGGCGGTGAAATTTTATGTAATATCTGGTAATCAAATTTATATGTCACGTATAGGAAAACAACAACTCATCATCCCCGCAGGCACAACCGCAACTTTGAACAACGGTCTTCTTACTGTTGTCGGTCCGAAAGGCACGCTCACGCGCAATTTCAATGACACGATCACTATTACGATCGCAGACAACATGATTACATTTCTTCCAAAAGAAGAAAATCCACAATCACTCGCACTCTGGGGTACCTACGCATCGCATGTCAAAAACATGTTGGATGGCGTAAACACCCCATACACCAAAAAACTTATTCTTGAAGGAGTCGGTTTTAAAAGTGAAGTCAAAGGTACAAACCTTGATCTCGCACTTGGCTTTTCTCACCCAGTAAGCATCCCCGTTCCAACAGGATTGACCGTCACTGCAGAAAAAAACAACATCACCGTTACTGGTATCGACAAAGAAGTAGTTGGTAGCTTTACCGCAATGGTACGTGCACTCAAAAAGCCAGAACCATACAAAGGTAAAGGATTCCGCTACGATACTGAAGTTATCAGACGCAAGCAAGGTAAGAAGGCAGCATAACGAAGGAGTATACGGTATAAAGTATTGAGTATAGAGCTCCATACTAAATACCAAATACTGAATACTAAACATAAATTTATGACAACAAAAATCGACAAAAGAATAAGATTGAAAGCAAAAATAAGATCAAAAGTCTCTGGTACTTCAGAGCGCCCACGTTTTTCTGTATTTCGTTCAAACAAATTTATCTACGCGCAATTGATCGACGATACAACAGGTACAACACTTTTATCTGCTTCTGATGCAAAAGCAAAGAAGGGGACCAAGCGCGAACGTGCAGAACAAGTCGGCGCAGAACTCGCAAAGAAAGCGCAAGAGAAAAAAATCACGACAGTTGTGTTTGATCGCAATGGATTCAAATACACAGGTCGCATCCAAGTATTAGCAGATGCTGCACGAGCTGCAGGACTTACATTTTAATTACTAAACATATGCCAGCACCAACAGGACAATCAAATAAACCTTTCACTCCTCGAGCAGGTGGTGCGCCTATGCGCCCGCGTACTGGTCCAGGCGGTCCTTCTCGCGGTCCAGGTGGCGCAGGGGGAGATCGACGTGGTGGTGGACGACGTCCAGCATTTGACCGTCCAAAGCCTGAATACGATCAGAAAATCCTTGGTATCCGACGCGTTACTCGTGTGGTTGCCGGCGGACGACGCATGAGTTTTGCAGTCGCGCTTGTTATCGGTGATCGAAAAGGTGTTGTTGGGGTAGGCACCGGTAAAGCAACCGATACATCACTCGCAATTGCAAAAGCACAAAAAGCAGCAAAGAAAAATTTGATTGTCATCAAACTCACGAAAGAAAATTCTATTCCACACGATGTTGCCGGAAAATTCTCAAGTTCTGAAGTTATGCTTATGCCAAACCGCGGTCGCGGTATGATTGCTGGCTCTGCTATCCGCGACATTCTCATTTTGGCTGGCGTTAAAGATGTCAGTGCAAAAGTACAAACAGGAAGTAAGAACAAATTGAACATTGCTCGTGCATGTATGGTTGCTCTCGAACGCGTCAGTTCTCCTCGCATCATTCGCGCAGAAGAACCAAAGCCTGTTGCACCCGTTGTTACCCTTAAAGATGCTGAAGAAGTAAAATAATTTTATGCAAATTCACAACGTCAAAAGAACAACTAAATTAAAGACACAGACCCAAGTTGGCCGCGGTGGCAAACGTGGTAAGACAAGTGGTCGTGGTACAAAAGGTCAAAAAGCTCGTTCAGGTCACAAGATCCGACCGGCATTTCGAGATATCATCAAGAAAATTCCTAAGCTCCGCGGTCGCGGTAAGAACAAAAACGTTTCTTCAAGTCCAAAACCTTCAGTGGTTTCTGTTGGACGCATTGCCGCAGTATTTACAAAAGCTGGTGCAATTATTTCTTCTCGAACTCTTGTTGAGGCAAAACTCATTCGCCCTCTCTCTGGTAAAAATCCAAAAGTCACTGTTGTTAGTGATGGTGATATCGCGGTAGCACTAGTATTCGAAAACATGCACATCACCGCTGGCGCAAAAGCAAAGATCGAAGCTGCGGGTGGAACCATTAAGTAAAAAGTTATCAAGTCCATCAAGTTGTAAAGCAAATGCAATTAAAACTAACTTTATAACTTTCAACTTTATAACTTTAAAAACTAACTCATGAACACTTTTTTTCAAAAACTTAAACTTATTTTTTCAGACAAAAGCCTTCGCCGCCGACTTCTCTTTGTTATCGGTGCGCTTATCGTATTTCGTTTGATGGCAGCAATCCCAATTCCAGGAATCGATACCCTTCGTCTTACACAATTTTTAAGTTCAAACCAATTCTTTGGTGTCTTAAACATTTTCTCTGGTGGTGGTCTTTCAAACCTTTCTATTATCATGTTGGGTGTTGGTCCGTACATCACGGCATCTATCATCATGCAACTTTTGACCGTCATGATACCTCGTTTGAAACAGCTCTACTCTGAAGAAGGGGAACAGGGTCGCAAAAAATTTGCACAATATTCTCGCATCATTACCGTACCTCTCGCTGTTGTCCAAGCGCTCGGCCTTTTGCTCTTACTCGAACGACAAGGTATTTTGCTCTCAAATGGCGTGTTTGGTCATGCACTCAACATTATCGTTGCAGTTACGGGCTCACTCCTCCTTATGTGGATTGGTGAACTCATTACAGAATTTGGTATCGGTAACGGTGTCTCACTTCTTATTTTTGCTGGTATCGTTTCTGCATTACCGGGACACATCAACCAAGCGCTTTTTACCTACGATCCATCACAAATCCCGCTCTACATTCTCTTTGCGGTTGTTGGACTCCTTGTTATTTTCGGGGTTGTGTTTATCGGTGAAGCAGAACGGGCAATTCCGGTGACCCATGCAAAACAAGTGCGTGGTATGCGCGTGATGGGAAGTGGCGGTTCATATATCCCAATGCGCATCAACCAAGCTGGCGTTATCCCAATTATTTTTGCACTTTCTATTCTTTTGTTCCCTCAATTGATCGGTAACTTACTCGCGAATTTCCATGGCGCATTTGCACTTAAAGTATCTGCAGTATTATTGTCATTCAAACAGACATCAATATTGTATGCAGTGTTGTATTTCGTCTTCGTCTTCGTTTTCACGTATTTCTACACCGCAGTTACGTTTGATCCAAATGCAATGTCAAAAAATCTCCAAAAGAGTGGCGCCTTTATTCCTGGTATTCGTCCTGGTGAAGCGACAGAAGCGTATCTTTCTAAGATAGCAACTCGGGTGACTTTTCTCGGTGCATTGTTCCTTGGCTTTATCGCTATCATGCCGCTTGTGATGCAACACATTACGGGCATTACTTCTCTTGCCCTTGGTGGTACCGCACTCCTCATCGTTGTTTCTGTGGTGCTTGATTTGATTAAGAAGGTTGATGCGCAGATAAGTATGCGAGAATACTAGGAGCAAGTAAGTAGTAAGTAGATAGTAGTAAGTAGGGAGAACAAAACACAATAACATAAACGCAGGATTTGGCTTCGCCAAATCCTGCGTTTATGTTAGGATTTGGCTATGGAAAACAAGCCACAAACATATATATTCATTGGCCAATCGGGTTGTGGCAAAGGCACACAAGCGAAATTGTTAGAGGAATGGATTAAACAAAACGATGTAGAAAAGCGAGAGGTATTTCATCTAGAAACGGGGGCAAAGTTTCGAGAATTTTTTACTACAGATAGTTTTACCAGTAAACGTGCAACAGCGCTCGGCGCAACAGGTGCGCGCCAACCAGACTTTCTCGCAATTCATATTTGGTCGCATGTGCTCATCGAATCCTACAACGGCAATCAGCATCTTCTTATCGATGGCACACCTCGATCACTAGCAGAAACGACGGCGTTTGATTCAGCGATGAAATTTTATGACAGAGAAAAACCCACGGTTATTTTTATTAATGTATCGAAACAATGGTCTATAGATCGACTCACTGCTCGCGGTCGGGGAGATGATAAGTCTCAAGAAGAAATTGAAAAACGACTTGCATGGTTTACGAAAGATGTAATGCCTGCAGTTGAATGGTATCGAGGACATCCGGAATATCATTTTGTTGAATTGAACGGAGAACAAAGTATCGAAGCAGTGCACGCAGAACTTATTAGTAAGATTGAAATGAAATAGATTTTTTTGTGTCGTCCCGATGAAAATCGGGATCCAGGCTAAATTTTTCCGCCTGGGTACCGGCCTCCGCCGGTATGACACAATATACACATGCCAGTAATAATTAAAACAACTGAAGAAATAGAACTCCTGCGCGAGGGCGGCAAACGCTTGGGCGAAATTGTCCGTATGGTCGCTAAAAAAGTGGCGCCTGGCATAACCACGCGCGAGCTCGATATGTACACGCGAGAACTCATTTCGGCACAGGACGGTGATACTCCCGCATTCCTAAATTACACGCCATATGGCGCAGATTATCCCTATCCAGCGGCACTTATTACCTCAGTGAATAGCGAAGTGGTACACGGTATTCCTGGTGATTATGTCCTCAAACAGGGCGATATTATCTCGCTTGATTGTGGACTCAAACACGCAGGATTATTTACGGATCACGCAATTACGGTCCCTGTTGGCCCTATTTCGAAAGAGGCAACAGAATTGCTCCGAGTCACTCGTGAAGCGCTCTATCTTGGCATAGAACAGGCAAGACCTGGTAATTACACTGGTGATATCGGCTATGCAATTGAGCAGTATGTGAAGAAATTCGGCTATGGCATTGTGCGAGATTTATCCGGTCACGGTGTTGGCAGAGAAATTCATGAAGATCCGTATGTGCCGAACTATGGCAAAAAAGGAAAAGGAGAATTATTGAAAAAGGGGATGACGATTGCTATTGAACCGATGCTTAATATAGGAAAAGGTGATGTGGTTACTTTGAAAGATGGATATACCATCAAAACAACCGATAATAGTTTGTCTGCTCATTTTGAACACACGGTTTTAATAACCGATGGCGATCCTGAAATTTTGACGGAATAGCATAAATAAAAACTCGACACCCTGGTGTCGAGTTTTTATTTATGCAGCCTTTTTTATTACCGATGGGATGCCACGAATGGCAAGGTTTGTAATTTCATTTGCAACATGGAGTGCTTCTTCCCAATCTGCTCGATGTGCATCAACAAGCGCAGGCGTCCATGTTTTTCCTAGGAGTTCGTATAAATGAGCAACTCGATTATCTATCATATTGATTATTTCTTTATTTTTTTCATTGACCACATTTGTGTACACGGTAGGAGAAAATTTTTCAATGTAGGTGCGCATATGCCCAGGTGATTCTTTATTGAATTTATTTTCAATAAAAGTAAGGGCTCTAGCAAATGAATCTACATCTATTTCATTAGTTAAATCATATTTATGTGAGGCAATATCATCAAGTATTGATTCAAAGTTGTTTATTTCATTTAAATATTCACCACTTATACCTGATTTAGGGCTGATTGGTACCGGCATTTCTTTTTTGAGTTTTATTTCTTGTGGATGTTCAGCGTATTTACCATCTTGCAATTCATTATCGAAATCTTTCCTAGTTAAGTGTGCGTGTTCAAGTGTCGATCCTCCTTCTGAAGATAAAATATGTTCTCCCATTGATTCTTTCATGTTGCTTATTATATCACGGCCCTTTCTCCACATAAAATAGGGAGTTTAGACTGATATACTGTTTTGTATATGAATCCTAACGGCGTTGAATTGCCTAAATTTCAAACTCCTGAAGAAGAGCTTGCGTATTTGCGTGCGAAGGTTGCCGAACAAGGTTCGGCGACCGAGCACGCCCCGAGCATGTCGAGGGGCATAGAACGTCCGAAAGAGGCAGTTGCAGAATCCTATGTCACCCAATATAAAGAGCAGAAACAAGCAACACCTCAGCCGATTGCAGTGGTATTTCATGATGCGGATAAACATGAACTCGCACTCAAATTGAAGCCAGAAGCACACGATATGAAGATGGAAGAATTATTGGGCATTTTACTTTCAAAAGGCATCCGCGCGGCACTCGATGTCGCAGAAGCGCTCCATGATCCGCATGTGGATGATGACTTCCATCGTTTCTTGGTGCAATATCTTGCAACAGAACATGGCATTCCAGGACTCCGCGATAAAGAGCCGTTGTTCAAAGTGCTCTCGATGACGCTTTTTGAAGTGACATTGCCACCACCAAAAGA
>CALRCO010000002.1 GCA_943354645.1 Candidatus Nomurabacteria bacterium
CTGAGAGGTTCTATCACTGCAAGGAGAACATATTTTCCAAAAGCAAGTTTATCAGATGAGTTCTTTTTCTTGTCAGTGGCATTGTTTTTTAAACACTCGATGGTAAAAGGGAGTTCATAGTTAGGATATTTTTCTCCTTTTGAAACTTTTTCATAGGACCAATTTTCTACGGCATAACCCCCCATACCAAATGTAATAGGAGAACCGTAGGCCTTGATAAGAAAATCTTGTAAGAAAAGCTCTGTATGTGATGAATTCTTACTGTGGACTAAAACATAACCTTGTTCTCGAGCTCCATACCGTCCTTCATTTGTATCAGGATGCGCACTTACTTTGAAAAGGGTTATTGCTTCTTGCGTTTTTTCCGAAGCGTTTGCGTATGCGTTAATTGCTTCAAGGACTTCTTCTTCTGAGAGGAAATTGTAGGGCTTCATTTGTTTAAATTTTTCTCCATTATACACCATATACATATATTGTCAATATTCTTTTTTCACTTCATCCCACTATAAAAGATGATATGATATAAGCACTCGTTTTTTGTGTCCCTACTTACTACTATCTCCGCCAGCTGGCGGATAACTACTTACTAATTTATGGCTGACAAAAAAATCCTCAATAATTCTTCTACTGACCCGAACAAAATTCTCCCGATGACATATAAGTGGGCGCGTAAGCACTACAAAGATGGTGTGTCTAACAACTGGACACCTGATGAAGTGAGCATGCAGAAAGATGTGGAGACATGGAAAGCGCCAAACGGCCTCTCCGATGATGAGCGTCGGCTTATTATGTGGAATATGGGATTTTTCTCTACTGCAGAATCGCTGACCGCAAACAATATCGTCCTTGCGATTTATCGCCACATTACCAATCCTGAATGTCGCCAGTATTTATTGCGCCAAGCATACGAAGAAGCAGTGCACACGGATACGTTCATTTATTGCTGTGATAGTTTGGGACTCAATCCGGATGAAGTCTATTCGATGTACCAGACGATACCGTCCATCAAAGCAAAAGATGATTTTGTGGTGGATATGACCAAATCTATTTTTGATGATAATTTTAAAACTGACTCGGTAGAAAATATTCAAAAATTTGTGCATGACTTGGTGGGGTACTACATCATCATGGAAGGTATTTTCTTTTATGCAGGATTTGTCATGATGCTTTCATTCTTGCGTCAAAATCGCATGACCGGTGTCGCAGAACAATTCCAATACATCTTGCGCGATGAATCAGTCCACTTGGCATTCGGTGCGGATCTCATCAATACCATTATTGAAGAAAATCCAACTATTTGGACCAATGAATTAAAAACAACGATCACAAATAATATTAAAAAAGCAGTTGATCTCGAAGTTGCCTATGCAAAAGACTGTCTCCCGCGCGGTATCTTAGGACTTAATGCAGATGCAATCAAAACATATATTGAATACATCGCTGATCGACGTTTGGAACGCATTGGTCTTGAAAAAGTATACGGCAGTGAAAACCCATTCCCATGGATGAGTGAAATTATTGACCTCCGCAAAGAAAAGAATTTCTTTGAGACACGCGTTACCGAATACAAATCTGGGGGTACGCTTGAATGGTAAAAAAATAGGGAATAGAAAAACCACCGTTTTAACGCGGTGGTTTTTCATATTGTTGCTTCGTATCGATAAGCCGAATTCTGTATCCATCTTGCGACAGACGACAATCATTTATCTAGCCCCTCGATTACTCTCGGGGTCAAGCAGCACTCTCATCTTGCGATGAGCACGGCCTTGCACAGGGGTAAGGATTTTGCCGTTTCAATCTCATGTCACCATGAGCGTCATCTTATCTTTCGACAAGAGCTTCTGTCTTTCGACTCGAGCGTCTCTGCTCGCACCTCTATGATTGCTCGCGACGGGCGTTACCCGCTACCTTGCTGTGTACTTGCGTACACCTGTGTTCGGACTTTCCTCATCTACCTTTCGGTAAACGCAATTGTCTGATACGAAACAAAATTATTATACCTATTTTTTTCTTTTTTGCAAACTATGGATATGACAAGAAAATTCTATGCTAAAATAATCACATGGTTGAATGGTATAAAAAAGTAAATACATTTTTTGATAAATTCGAAGACAAGATTCGCGGATGGTTGTCGCATCATCCTATTTTGTATACATTTATCGCCGGCGTCGCGATTGTCTTATTTTGGCGCGGTGTCTGGCATACCGCAGATACTATTCCATGGCTCACTGGCCCTGTCTCTATGATCATTGCTATCGTCATACTGCTTGCGATTGGTGTATTCGTTTCTGAATTCGTAGGAGATATGATCATCATGTCGGGTATTAAAAAAGAAAAGAAGGTGATTGATAAGACAGAAGATGAAGTGAAAGAAGAAATGTCGCGCATTGATAAGATTGAAACGACACTCGAAAAAATCGAAGAAAGTATAGACACTATTCGTGAAGAACAAGATATCCACCACGGCAGATAAATTTTATTTGACAATAGATGAGCTATCTGATATACTGTGTTGGTGAGTGAATGGCCCGCAGTTTTAAACAACACAAACATTGGCACAACTTCCCCGCAAGGGGATTTTGTGTTTTTGTACTTACTAAACCCTAAACCCTAAACCCTAGACCCTAAACCCTAAACCCTAGACCCTAACCCCTCCTTTTGCTATACTCTTTATGCAGTCGTTGTCGTGGTACATGGCTCTCGGCTGCACTCACTCAATGTTTGTGGTGGAGCTAGCACCCGAGAGCTTTGCATCACGATAATCAAAAAACACCGACAATTGTCGGTGTTTTTTGATAGAATTTTTATAAACCTGGATCCCTTATAAATTTTTCAATATTTTATTTTTTTTAAAAATTTATTTTGTTGAGAGAAAATATTATTTATAAAAATTAAAATTTATTTTTAAAAATAAATTTTAATTTTTTATTTCCAAAAAATATTTTCGTGAGTTATCCACACATATGATGAAAAAAATATTGTATTGCGATACGAACTATTACATAATGTATTTGTAAGTCGTCGTGGTGATACACACAGTTGTGTGTGCGGTCGCATCACGACAAATTAATTATTGTAATAAAAAAATTATTATGGCAAAGAAAAAAGCAGCAAAGAAGGGAAAGAAAAAGGCAGCAGCAAAGAAAAAGCGAAGCTAGTCCTTCTCATGTCCACACAAAAGACTCCTCCTATCAAGGGGTTTTTTGTTTACCCGCCTAAGTTTTTAAAGCTGCGCTTAAAAATTTTGGCGGGTAAACAGTCCTTCAAAAAAGTGCCAAATATGCTATAATCAGCATTCATATGGCATTTTTGGGAATAAAACTATTTGACGCGGACGCGAAATTTGTGGCTAAAATCCAGCCACTCGTCAAAAAAATAAATACACTCGAACCAGAGATGGTGGCACTTACTGATGCTGATTTTCCTATAAAAACAGCCGAACTCAAAGAGCGCCTTTCTAAAGGTGAATCTCTTGACGCTATTTTGCCAGAAGCATTTGCGCTTGTGCGTGAAGCATCTAAACGAACCTTGGGTCAACGCCACTATGACGTACAACTTACCGGTGGAATTATTTTGCATAAAAATAATATTGCAGAAATGCGCACAGGGGAAGGAAAAACATTGGTGGGAACATTGCCCGTGTATTTACATGCGCTTGTTGGGCGTGGTGTGCATGTAGTGACGGTCAATGATTATCTCGCACGTCGCGATGCGGATTGGATGGGACAGATCTACGCATTTCTCGGTCTCTCTGTTGGTGTCGTGAACGGTCAAAATATCTCGTACCTCTACGATAAAAATAATAAAAATGAAACGCAAGATGAAACTCGCGATGAGACCGGCAGTTTCAAAGTCGCGTATGAATTTCTTAAACAATGTTCACGCCGCGATGCGTATGCCGCAGATATTACGTATGGTACGAACTCAGAATTTGGGTTTGATTACTTGCGCGATAACCTCGTCTCTCAAAAAGAACAGTTGGTGCAGCGCGATCACTACTTTGCATTAGTAGATGAAATCGACTCTATCTTAATCGATGAAGCTCGCACTCCGCTTATTATTTCCCAAGAATCTGCAGATAGTGAAAAACTCTATGATACCTTTGCGCGTATCGCAAAACAACTTGTAAAAGATACCGATTATACGGTTGATGAAAAATTTAGCTCTATCAGCATGACGGATGCAGGTATTACTCGCGCAGAAAGTTTACTCGGTATTGATAATATTTATACAGAAAAAGGTATTAAGTACGTACATCATTTAGAAACAGCGGTTCGTGCTGAGGCGCTCTACCACAAAGACAAAGAATATGTTGTCAAAGATGATGAAATTATTATTGTCGATTCTTTTACAGGACGCTTACAACCAGGTCGCCGGTGGAATGAAGGACTTCACCAAGCAATTGAAGCAAAAGAAGGGGTGAAGATTCAAAAAGAAACACGAGCTGCTGCGTCTATCACGTACCAGAACTTTTTCAAACTCTACGATAAACTCGCGGGAATGACGGGTACCGCAAAAACATCTGAAGAAGAATTTTTGAAAGTATATGGACTTGCGGTGGTAGTTGTACCAACAAATAAAAAAATTGCACGTACCGACCGTACGGATCTCATTTTCCAAACAGAACAAGGGAAGATGAAAGCAATTGCAAAAAAAGTAAAAGAACTCCATGATGCTGGCCGACCCGTGCTTATCGGTACTATTTCTATTGAGAAAAATGAATTGCTCGCTGCCTACCTTGCAAGCGAAGGGGTGCCACATGTATTACTCAATGCAAAAAATCACGAGCGCGAAGGTGAGATTATTGCAAATGCCGGTAAAAAGGGCGCAGTAACTATTGCTACCAACATGGCAGGTCGCGGTGTGGACATCAAACTTGGTGGCACGGAAGCAACTCCCGAAGAATCTACATTTGTTCGAGACACGAACGGCTTGTTTGTGTTGGGTACCGAACGGCATGAAGCGCGCCGTATCGACAACCAGCTCCGTGGTCGCGCAGGACGTCAAGGCGATCCTGGAGAGACGCAATTTTTCGTATCGCTCGAAGATGATCTTATGCGCGTCTTCGGCGCAGATCGGATTAAGCATATGATCGGCAGATTTAATATTCCTGAAGATGAGCCAATTGTGAACGGATTAATTTCAAAGACTTTGGAATCTGCACAAGCAAAGATCGAAGGTTTCCACTTTGATTCTCGAAAATACACATTTGAATACGACAATGTCCTAAACCATCAGCGCAAGACAATTTATGAACGTCGCCGAAAGCTTCTCTTCGGAGATGAATCAACGATCCGAGCATTCTTGGATAAAGTAGGGGAGGAATATCCTGAGACCGCAACTATTGTCGCTGAAAAAGAACAAGCGATTGGGGCCCCGTCATTCCTTGAAACTGCTCGTCGCGTCATTCTCTACTCTACAGACATTCTTTGGTCTGAGCATTTAGAAAGCATGGAATATCTTCGTGCGTCTGTGAACCTCCGTGCCTATGGCCAACGCGAACCGCTCGTGGAATACAAGAAAGAAGGCCTCCAATTCTTTAAGCAACTCGAAGCATCTATCCGTGGACAGGTGTTTGAACTCATTAAAACGATAGATATTTCTAAAAAAGGGGTAGTACAAGAAGAAACTCCTTTGCAAAGTATCAATTTAGGAGGGGATGTTACCAAAGTTGGTCGCAATGACCAGTGTCCTTGTGGCTCCGGCAAGAAGTATAAGAATTGCCACGGTAAGGGTCTATAAATAGCACATATTTTAGCAGTTTTTGTCAAAGGCCAAAATAGAAAATACCCTTATTTTATAAGGGTATTTTCTATTTGACACCCCCTATTTTTATGGTCTAACCATTGACTTTTATATCCAAGTATGCTAGTATATTGGTAGATCCGCTGTGATAAGGTTTACCTTAAAAACAGAGGGTCTTTTGCTTTCTAAGGGCAACTTTGGAAAGTTTCAGCTTTTATGTTCGGCGGAGCAAAACCGCTACTTATGCAAAACACAACAATAAAAACCGTGCTCCAGAACTTTGTCGTATTTCCTATTTTGGCGACAAACTTCCTTTTCTCTCCTTTTGGAGCGGCGGGAAGCTTCCAACTGGCACTACTTACTCCGGATCTAAATCAGGCAACTGTCTCTGCTGAAACTGTTAACCTACAGAAACTTCAGCAAGAACAGGCTAAGAAGATTGACGCGTATTTCGCTAAATATGATATGCCCCTTGAAGGATATGGTATGGAATTCGTTAAGGCTGCATACGAGAACAATATTGATCCGTTCCTCGTTCCTGCAATCGCCGTCCGTGAATCTACTGGTGGAATTCATGCGTGTCAATCTGACAAGTTCAACGCTTATGGTTGGGCTTCATGTCACAGAAAAGTACCGTTTATGTCTTACAATGATGCTATTGAAACTATTGCGTTAAACCTTGGGGGAAATAACCCTAAGACTGAGCACTATTACAAAGGAAAAACAACGTTTCAAATTTTACAAACGTTCAATCCTCCTCATGTCGTAGAGCGATATGCGCACCAAGTTATAGACATTATGGATACTATGGCAACAATGGAAGTTTCTTCCGAAGTTGCAACGAATAGTTAATCTAAAAAGGAGACCGCATACTCACGAATGAGTATGCGGTTTTCTTATTTTTCCTTTTTGACCAAGGAGCGTATTTTTCCTGGAGCAGGAACGAATTGGTTGTCTTCACTGCAGCCGTCATTTGAGAATACATCCCAGTAAGTGTAGACCATTGCAGGACTGTAACGAGAAGCCTCTTCGGCTTGTTCTTTTGTCATGCCCATGCTTTTATCTGGGGTAAAAAGAGCTTCTTGTGTGTACATGAGTTTCAGTATTTGAGCCCTATTATGCCCTTATTTTGTAAGCTTGTAAAGCTCATTGAGGGGGCTTGACTTTTGTATTTGGGTAGTGTATAATGGTGCTAAATAAACAAAAAAAGAATAAACTATGAAAGAGATAAAATTTTTGTTACTAACCGCGATGTTCGCCGTTATAACCTCTGTCTCGTTTGCCCAAGGGCAACCCGACATTAAACAAACTGTTGGCGAAAGAACTTACGCCGATCTTAACCCTGCAACTGTTGCAGAAGTGATGTCCGGTATGCGTACTTATCAAGCATGGAGACAAAGTCCTACTACGGGAAATTATTTTTATTTAGTTTCCACGCAGGATGAAATTTTTAGCTTGATGCAAGTCATTATGGATTCATTGATTAAGAAAGGCGAACATTTACAGGATTATGCACTTGTTATGGAGTGTGCTCCCTTGAATGTAGTCTTTGTTAAAGAATTAATGAATTCTTACAAAAATTCTGAACGGATTACCAATGAAATTCAGAAAGAAAAAGATGATATTGCAAAAGCGCGCGAAACCATTAGTACCGGAAAAGGATCAGTAAAGCGTCAAGCAAAGAAGGATTTAAAATCCGCATTGCAAAAACAAATTGCTGGTGAAGCAAGAAGAAGTGAAGAATTTCAAGAAGCGCTTAACTTGCTTACTGAAATGAAAGGACTAGGATTTGGCTATTTGAAAGGAATCGCACTGGTTAAGATAACTGATATCATTACCAACGGATTACCGAACAGAGAGTACAATACACCTTCGACTAAGACTTCTCCGCAGACAAATAACTCTGGTCAAAATAACCAGCAGTATGTGCCTCCACAGAATCAGTCCGGAAATGGAAATAATGGGCAGACGAAGCCAAAAAGCAAGTTGAGTCCAAAGTAAGATTTAGTTGTTGTTTTAGTGTTTTGAGTTTAAAAGCTCCCGATCTTATCGGGGGCTTTTTTTTTATATAAAAATCACCATCAACAACACAATCGCAAGCGCAATTCGATACCATCCGTATACACCGACACCTGTCTTTTTCATGTGCGCAATAAACCACTTCGCAGAAAAATACGCAACGATAAATGAAACGATACCACCAACAAGAAGGAGTGGAATACTACCTGATGTAAGGACATCACGTGCTTTATAAAGGTCGTACACTGTTGCTGCGGCAATCGTTGGCACCGCAAGCATAAATGAGAAATCAATCACAGACGCTTGTTTATATTTTTGTAATAAACCACCGATGAGTACTCCTCCAGATCGGGAGACGCCAGGAATGAGTGCGAGTGCTTGAAAACAGCCGAGAGAAAATGCACCCCCGAGTGTGAGTTCTTTTTCACCGGGGTTTTTTATTTCTCTCTTTTGCATAATAAGCAAAAGGATACCGCCGATGCCGAGGGCAAGTGCTATCACGGTAAGTGATCCACCGAGCAAACTTTTGACGAACGGATAGAGCACAAATCCAGCAATAGCCGTTGGGATAAATCCGATTGCCAATTTTGGGAAATTTTCTTTGGTAAAAAATCGCTTTACACCAAACAATGCGACAACGGCGATGATTGCGCCAAGTTGGATGGCGATGGTGAATGTTGTTTCAAATGCAGATGGCGATATGTGTAATATTTTTTCGACAATAAGTAAATGCGCGGTCGAAGAAACCGGAATAAATTCCGTAAGTCCTTCGATGATGCCTAAAATAATGACGTGGATGAATGACATAAACTAGTAAGTAGGAAGTAGTTAGTAGTAAGTAGGAGGACAAAAAATTAGAACAGATCCGAGAGCCAGGCAGATCCGACAATTGCTGCAGTTTCAGCACGAAGGATGCGAGTACCAACACTGCCGATACTAATACCAGATTCTTGTGCATGTGCCAGCTCTTCAGTATGCCAGCCACCTTCGGGACCGATAAAAATTGTTTCCACCGAAGTGTTTTTTTGAAGTGCTTGGCCCGATGGGTCAAGGAGAATTGCATTGTGACCAAAGAGTTCACATGCACGAGCAAATGACATATATTCAACGCTCGGTATTCTACCGCGACCTGATTGCTCGGCTGCTTCTTTTGCAATAAGGCGCAGTCGTGGCAATGGTGCGCCTTTTTTGATGGTGTGTTTTGTCTCTAGTAGAATAATATGCGACATGCCGAGCTCTGTTGCTTTTTGGATGACGAGTTCGGTATTCTCACGTTTCAATACTGCAACACAAAGGGTGAGTGGGGTTGCAGATTCACTCGCCACGGTGCGATGACCGCTCAGTATAAATACACCTTCTTTTTCTGAGAGGGAACTGATGAGTGCGTCCGCTTCACATGCGTGTTCATTTACAAATACAATCGCGTCACCGACTTTTTTACGGAGGACATGTTTTAGTTGATGGAGGAGTGGTTTGTCAGCAATAGTGAGTGTGGTTGCAGTATTTTCAAATGGTATAAAAAATCTATCGATTCGCATGCGGGTAGTAAGTAGTTAGTAGATAGTAGTAAGTAGAAGCGAAACATGTATAAAACATCTCCTTATAATACAGGAGAATCTGATTTAATCCACAGTGGTGATTTTTTTGATGTAATAAGTCATTGTGCAGGGTGGTATAATAAACGTATTATTACTAGTTCCGTTTAACGGTCTCATTATTATGCAATTTTTCAAAAATCCCGAGTATAACGCCCTTAAGATGGTGTTCATGCTCTTTTTCTTTATTTTGGTTGGCGTGTTCTCACTTGGCAATATGGTAGATCGACAAATGGGAAATACAGCAAGTGTGTTACCATCTACAACCACGGTAAAAAAAGATCGTCCATGGCGGGATTTTACGGCACTCAAAGCGGATGGAAAATTGAACGGGCTTGAGCTTGCTGATATGCTCGAAGTTACCCTTTCGTATGACACGACAAAACCAGGAACTGTTTTGTTGGACAATCTTGTTGTCAAAAAAGGATTTTCTCCACGTGCAAAATCTGATACCGCAGGATTACGAATACAAACAGTCAACGCAGGAGGAAAAGTGCTTACCTCACGTTCGTTTAAAGCAGAAAAAAAAGAGATTCGTGTGGTGCCACCACAAAATGGAACAACAACACCTAGTGCTGATGTGGTAACAACAAAAGGAAGTGCTGTTGTGCTCGTGCCGTTTGATCAAACAGCAACAACTGTGCAAATAGTTAATGCGCAAAATACTGTGCTTACCTCAAAGACACTCGTTGGTGTTGAGCATTTAAATAATACACCGACTTTCAAAGGGCTTGATGGTAAAGAATTTCAAAAAGGAGCGCGTATATATGAACAAAAAATACAGAGTTCTTTGTTTGCAAAATCAGTTTTTGCTGCAGGCGACGCAACAAAGTATGAGTTTGTCTTTATTGGTAATGGCTACTCAAGTGCGCAACTCGCCCAATTTCATACTGATGTAAATAATTTTACCAATAAAATACTTTCGATGGAGCCGATGCGTTCACGTGCCCCGCAACTGTATTTCTCTTATGTAGACAATACAACTGATCTTAGTTGCGTACACCAAGCATCTCCATCAGACGGAAGACTTGTTATTTGTAACAATACTCTGGCAACACAGCTTGTGAATACATCTGGTGCTTCTTACGATAAAATTGTCATCATAAATAATGAGCCAAACTATTACGGAGGTTCTGGTGGGACAATACCTGTTGCATACAATGGAAGCGATGGTCCAATTATGATTATTCATGAAGCTATAGGACATTCTCTTGGACAACTTACCGATGTGTATTCATATGGGACGGCAGGAGTTATTGATAACCTCGTGCATGCTAATAACTGTTATGCAGGAACACCTCCTGCATCAGCGTGGAGTGGTCTTGTCGGTAGTGCAGATTACACTGCTATTTGTCAGAATACAAACTGGTATGACGCAGGAACCAGTGTTATGGATACTCTTGGGGTTGCGTATTTTACTGCCCCTGAACAAAAAAGCATAAATACACAGCTTGATATATATGCTGGTGCATTTTCAGACGTTTCTAATCCAACAGTTTCCATTACAAGTCCTGCAAACAATACTATTGTCACCACTGAAGATTTTGTAACTGTCTCAGCAACCGCTTCAGATAACTTAGGAGTAGCACGTGTTGCGTTCTCTCTAGATGGAACACTTATAAAAAATGTATATTTACCATCATATTCATTTACATTCTTTAATTTCCCAAGTGGAACACACTCAATCCAGGCTCGTGCATATGATGCCCAAAATAATGCTACAACGTCGACTATTTCAGTTACTCGTAGTGCAAGTAGTGGTGACACAACCGCACCGACAGCGCCGACAAATCTAACTTCTTCCAATGTGACTGCATCGAGTGTCGTGCTTACATGGGGGGTCTCAAGTGATAATATTGCAGTGTCTGCATATGATGTGTATCAAAACGGAACATTGCTTACTTCAACACAGCAAAATACGTATACCCCAACTGCACTTACTGGAAGTACTACGTATAGTTTTTATGTGAAAGCACGTGATGCTGCAGGTAATATATCTTCTGCAAGTAATACAATAAGTGTGACGACACAGTCAATAAATAACGGCACAACCGTGATTACAAATCCAACACAAGGACAAGTGATTGCTCCTGGAGTGGTAACAGCAATCAATGTTAGTGCACCAGCAAATGCAACAAGTGTTCGTTTTTATCAGCAGTTCAATTCGTTTAGTGTATTTGATATTGGAGGAGATATTACATTGCCATTTAGTACAAACTGGACACCTCAATCTCAAGGAACATATACTTTTACTGCAAATTCATACGCAGGGAGTACGCTTATTGGTACAAGTAATCCTGTAGTGGTCACTGTAGGATCAGTTAGTGCTGATGTAACAGCTCCAAGTACTCCGACAAATCTTATATCACCATCAAAGACGGCGTCTTCCGTTTCGCTTTCATGGAATTCATCAACAGATAACTCAGGAGGAAGTGGTATGGCTGGATATTATATTTATCAAAATGGCAGCAGTACCCCCGTTAATACTACGGTAAGTACAGGGACATCATATGTTGTTTCTGCACTCACTCCATCGACCGCATATACATTTACTATCAAAGCAAAAGATGTTGCAGGAAATTATTCAGCATCGAGCAATAGTGTGTCTGTTACTACAAACGCTCTTGCTGACACGACAGCACCAACTGCACCGACAGGACTTAGTATGCTCTCCAAGACAAATAATTCAGTTGCTATGAGTTGGAATGCATCTACAGATGCTGTTGGCGTCACTGGATATGATATCTATAAAAATGGAACACTCGTAAACAGTACAACAAGTGCAACTTCTCTCACTGTCTCTGGTCTCACCGCATCAACAACATATTCATTTACCGTAAAAGCAAAAGATGCAGCAGGAAACGTTTCCGGAGCAAGTAACACACTTACAGTCACCACAGATGCACCACCAGATACAACGGCACCAAGCGCACCGACTAATCTCAGTGTCGTGTCAAAGACCAGTAATTCCGTTTCATTTGCATGGACTGCATCGACCGATAATGTGGGCGTAACCGGCTATAAAGTGTATCGAAGCACAACGCTTCTTGCGACAGTGACGACAACCTCATATACCGCGACAGGACTTTCTCCAGCAACGTCGTATAACTTCACGGTGAATGCAATCGATGCTGCAGGGAATACATCGTCATCAAGTAGTATTCTTTCAGTGACAACATCTAGTGCTGCTGATACGACAGCACCAACCGTACCGACAGGATTATCTGCAAGTGGTACCACGCAAACAGTAACGACGATTTCTTGGACTGCTTCCACGGACAATGTCGGCGTCACCGGATATGATATTTATAAGAATGGAACATTCATTGCATCATCAGGAAGTGCGTCATACACCGCATCAGGACTTACTGCCGGAACAACGTATTCATTTACCGTAAAAGCAAAAGATGCAGCAGGAAACGCATCAGCTGTTTCAAATGCGCTTTCAGTTACAACAACAGCAACCCAACAATCAGGAGCAACACTAACGATGAGTGCGACTCCTACAACCGTTACTTCATCATCTTCACAAAATGTGACGGTTACTGTTGCGGTAAACGGTGGACTACAGGGTCCGGTAAAATTTATGAGAAAATACAGTAATTTCACTGCATATCAAGTAAGCACCGATGCACAATCGCCATACGAATATGTATGGAACACAAATGGTTTTGGTAATGGATCATACACCATGTACGCCACAGGGACAGCGACTGATGGAACGGCGGTTACCTCCAATAATGTTGTGATTACCTTAAACAGGTAGGACAACAAAATATCAGCAAAAAACCTTATTTCTAAGGGTTTTTTGCTGTCTTGGGTATATTGACATTAAACACCAAAGGTGATATAATGTATCTAAATCACGAAAACAAAAATCAAAAATCATGAACAGAACAATAATCTTAATCTGCGCATTGTTTCTAGTAGGAACAACCGCGTGCAAGAAGCCGGAAGCTGATATTATTTTCATCCACTTACCCGATACGCACAATCAAAGTTTGAGTGCAAAAATTCTCAACATTCTTTACTGCGGAACCAATCCATTGGTTGCTGAAGATGTTGATAATGTTTCCTTTGGTGTTGAATTCAATTATGATGGTACCGGAAAATTTGTGTTCATCTCAACTATGCAAGGAGAACCAGCCCCACAAGGAACGACTTATGCCGGAGGTGATGAATATGAATTCATCTGGGAAAAAATTTCAGACAATGAAATTTCAATCACCATGAAGCACTCGGATGATGTGATGCACATTGATAATGGCTCACGAGCGTATGCGATGAATCAGTTTGATGGTGACTATACCATGGAGGATACTACCTTCGGCGTCGCTGCAGTGAAGTACACAAAGACCGGTTTTGTAAATGCAACCGACTGCTCCATTGAATTTATTCGTTCGAATCAGTAAATATTTTTTGAAAAGCAGTTTTAAACCCCCCGATTTTTTCGGGGGGTTTTTCTTTACCCGCCTAACTTTTTTTTAAAAGTTTGGCGGGCCACTCAACTAATTTTCCCGCATCACGTTCAATCTTATCCGCTTTGCGGAATCTCTTTTCTGTGCCGCGAGGGAATAAGGGGATGTGTTTCAATTCGACAAGTGTATTTGGAATTTCCCACAGTGTTTCTTGTGTGGTGATCCAGTCTCGTGTTTCAAAGTTTGTCAGATTGAATGGTCCGGCATACGAGCGCAATGTCTTGGTGCCGTCATCCAAAAAATATTCATGAAAATAAGAAAGCACTAATTCGCGGATTGTTTTATAAATCGGCTCTCGATAGCGCAATACAGCATGATTTGTTTTGGAAATTGCGCCCCAGAGACCGTTTAATTGAAATGGGGTTACCACATGATCAAAGTCGCGCCTTGCTGCCGTTAGATCAAGGAGTAGTGGCTGGTAGCCATGGTGTGCAAGCAGAGCGGCAGCAAGCATAGCGCCTTCGATACAGTGAGCGGTGTTGGTTGCTAAAACTACCCGCGGAGAACGGCAAGTATCACCGTCGGGCTCGAAATTATTGGGAATTGAATTTACAAAATCCTGGATTTTCTGCGGGGTGTTGTACTTCTTGAAGATAGCTTTTTCTTGCTTAGTCAGATTGTCGAACATGTTGCAATTATACCAAATATGGTAGGATATACACTCATGAAAAAATTAATTCAAAAGAAAGTAAAAGTACGACGCTCTCCGCATGGAGGGCTTGGTTTGTATGCAGAAGAGCCGATTAAAAAAGGAGAGTTTGTTATTGAATACATTGGCGAGATGATTACCGAAGAAGAGGCGGACAAGCGACTCGGGAAGTACCTCTTTGAAATTTCAAAAAAGTGGACGCTTGATGGCCGAGGTCGCGAGAATACCGCGCGCTATATCAATCATTCCTGTGTGCCAAACTGCGAAGCGGATGTCCGTGGTACTCGCGTGTATATTGAAGCAATCAAGAATATCAAGCCAGGGGATGAACTGACCTATGACTACCAGAAAGAATACTTTGATGAATTCCTAAAAGGGAAGTGTTTGTGCAGTAAATGCGCGTCGCACACAAAGTAGTTAGGGACTAGTAGCTGGGAACTAGGGTTTTCAAACAAACAAAAGAGTCTCGCCAAAGGCGAGACTCTTTTGTTTCCTAAGCTACTAGCTACCAATCCCCAGCTACTACTTCGTCTTAATCCAAAGATACAAATCTTCGAGTGCTTTGACAGCGTCGCCGGCAGCAATGTTGTTTTGGTGGTAGAGGCCGTCGGTCGCATCGCCGGCTGCCCAAATGCCAGGAGTTTTTGTCATTTGTGTTTTTGGGTCTACAAAAATTCTTCCAATGTCATCGAGTGGTACGATATCTTTTATAAAACCAGTATTTGGTAATTGACCAACTTCAACAAACACGCCAGTTAGAGGAAGTGTTTTTTCTTCACCTGTTGCTGTGTCTTTATAGGTGAGGGAACTCACAAATTTATTGCCTTCTATTTTCAATAATTCAGCGTTCGTCATTATTGTCAGTTTTGGATTTGTTTTTAGTTTTGTAATTGTCTCTGCGTCAGCGCGGAAGTTTTCGCTTCGATGAATTAGGGTGACACTTTTACAGTATGCCAAAAGTTGTGCTGCAGATTCAAATGCTGCATTGCCGCCACCGATAACCGCAACATCTTGCCCTGCAAATACAGGACCATCACACGATGCACAGTAGGTGATACCTTTATTTTCAAATTGCTCTGCACCAGGGATAGTGAGTTTGCGGCGTTGTGAGCCCATAGTAAGGAGAATTGTTTTTGTCGGATACTCTTTGCCTCCGGCAGTTACGGTAAAACCCGTGTCTGTTTTTACAATTTTTTCAGCATAAACACCTTCGGCGACGTCTAAAAATTCGCCTTTATGTGCCATGACGTGACTCTTGAAGTTTTTTGCCAAATCAGCACCTGAGATTTCTGGTGTGCCGATCCAGTTGAAAATGTTTTCAGATACAGAAGATTGCCCGCCGAATTCGGCAGCAATGATGAGTGTTTTTAATTGTTTGCGTGCTGCGTACACTGCTGCTGCTGTGCCTGCTGGTCCACCGCCGATGATTATGAGATCAAACATAGTAAGTAGTAAGTAGATAGTAGTAAGTAGGAAAAGGGGACAGAAAGCAGTATACCACACAGAAAATTGTTACAAATAAATAATTGACATATCGTTTATTTGTGATATGATGAGAAAAAATTTAAACATGCAAAAAATAGATCTTAAAAAGCCAGCAGTTGATTTTCTTAAAGATATTATCTTGTTTGAAAAGAGTAATGCCATTCGGGGAATTAATGTACTTATTAAGTATTTTGAAAAAAATGATTTGACATCAACCACTTGTAAGGAATTACTCGCATTAGAACCAAAGTATTTTCTTAAAATGCGAGGAATTTCAGCATTAGGGTATGTCACTCTTTGTGATCGTTTAGATGAGTTATATGCTTTATCTAAAGATCGGTATACTTTTTTTAGTGCATATACAGCAATGAAAGAACTGTTAGAACAAAGAAAATATGTACCCCAACATACAATACGAAAAAGACTTGAGAAAAAAAGATTTGTTTAAAAACAAAAAGCCCTCCCGAATTCGGGAGGGCTTTTTTAATTCCGCACTAGCATTAGCCTGGGTCCTGAATCAAGTTCAGGATGACACAAAGAAAATACAAACCACCCCGGCCTATCGGCCACCCCTCCTATGATAAGGAGGGGATGAATACAAAAGCGCGATAGACGAAGTCTATCGCGCTTTTGTGTTACTAAACCCTAACCCCTAGACGCTAAACCCTGCGGGTTTACTTTTTCGGTCTTCGGAGAAATGCCGGAATACTATTATTCCAATCATCATCCGCTTCATCATCGAAGATATTGATGACATCTTCCTTTTTTATATCAGGCTTTTTGACGTAGTCAGTCTGCATGCTGTTATGGATTTCTTTCTTGTCATCTTTAGCACCGAGATCAGCATTTGGGAGAGATGAGCCGGTTGCAGAAGGGAAGAGAGATTTGCGTGGCATTGAATCGGTGTTGAAACCAGTTGCAATGACGGTAATCTTGAGCTCGCCTTTCTTGAGACGGTCGTCTTTTAAGTGAGCGAAGATAACCTTTGCTTCCTTGTCGATAGATTCGGTAATGATGCGTGCTGCTTCTTGGACTTCCAAGATTCCCAAATCGTCGCCACCAGAGATTGCAAAGAGGACACCACGAGCACCAGAGATAGAAATATCGAGGAGTGGGGAATTGATTGCTTGGAGCGCTGCCATTTCTGCACGCTTCTCGCCAGTACCCAAACCAATACCCATAAGTGCACTTCCTGCGTCTTGCATAACTGCTTTGATGTCGGCGAAGTCCGCGTTGATGTTACCGGTGATGCCAATCAAATCAGAAATACCTTCAACTGCTTGGCGGAGAATATCATCACTCATTGCAAATGCATCTTTGAAAGTTGTTTCCTTGCCGGCGATTGCGAGAAGACGATCATTTGGAATGATGATGATTGCATCAACTTCTTTTTGCAATTCTTGGAGACCCATATCAGCGAGTCGTGTGCGTTGCATACCTTCGAATGCAAATGGCTTGGTAACGACTGCTACGGTGAGTATGCCTTGTTCTTTTGCGCACTTTGCAATGATCGGTGCAGCACCTGTTGCGGTACCACCACCCATACCACAGGCAATAAAGACCATGTCAGATCCTTTCAAAACATCTTGGATTTCTGCTTTTGTTTCTTCTGCTGCACGTCGGCCGACATCAGGATTCATACCCGCACCGAGACCTTTGGTGAGGTTTTTACCAATGTGAATTTTCTTGGTCGCGAGCGACTTGTGGAGATCTTGCGTATCGGTGTTCATCGCAATGAATTCAACACTTCTGACCTTAGAATTGATCATGTGGTTGACGGCATTACCACCGGAGCCTCCGACACCAACAACCTTAATTCGTGCAAATGTTTCGATATCTTTGTCTATTTTAGGCATAGTATATGGCCGATACGGCATTAGGTATTACTAAAAAGCTAGTACCCAAATACTAGCAGAAAGGGGGTAACAAGTAAAACGCGGGTTATGGAAGTAATTGTTTGACAAAAGACACGAACCATTCTTTTATTTTCTTGAGGGAAAGGCCAAAATTGTTGTCGTACGTCTCATATGCGCGCTCGCGTTTTGGTTGTGCGAGTAATCCGTACAGTGGCAACCATGCGAGGTGCTTTGTATGCATTTTTGTATTGTGCACCATGACTTCATGCACGGCGACGCGCGCTGGAATTTTTAAAAAGTTTTTTGCGTACTCATCAAGACCTGGTAGATAGCTTGTACCGCCAGTGAGAATCACCCCGGCGGGCAAGAGACCACTACGGCGAATTTTTTTTAGTTGTAATTCTGCTGCTTCAAAAATATCGTAGAGGCGTGCGGTGATAATGTCATCAATTTTTTTCTTCGGAATGCCGGTGATGATACTACCTATCTTGATACCTTCTGCTTCTTCAAGTGAAATTTTCAAAACTAGCGCGATGTCGTTGGTAATATCGCGGCCACCGAGTGGAAATGAAGAGAGTGATACCAGTGAGCTATTTTCATACACACCAAGGGTAGTACTCTCAGCGCCAATATTCATAACAAGAGCTCCTGCAATGCGCTGTTGTTCACTTGCTACAAGTTGTGCTTCATTGATAACAGACGGGATCACATCCACGATATCAATACCCGCATCACTTGCAATACTCATAAGTGCGTCGATGTGTTTTGTTTGTGCGAGACAGAAGAGCGTCTTCACTTCTAGCTTAATACCTTTCATGCCGAGTGGACTGCCGAAACTTACTTTGCCATCTACTTTGTATTGGATCGGCAATGCGTCTAATAATTTTTGATTAGTGAGGGAAAGTTCTTTTTCTGCTTCTGCAATTGCGTTTTCAATATCGCGTTCCGTGATTTCGTTGTCAGCTTTTGAAACAATAGTTGACCCTACGGCAATAACGGAAGACAAATGAGCGCCACCGATCGAGAGTGACGCTTTTTTAATGCGAATGCCGGTCTCGGCTTGGACTTGGGTAATTGCTTTTTGGAGGGACGCTTTGCATTGATCGGTGTTTACAATAAATCCATGGCGGACGCCACGCGTGAGTGCAGTGCCGGCGCCAAGAAAAACCGGGACACCTTCTTTTGTCCGTTCGAAAATAACTACTCGGGTTTCGAATGACCCGATATCAATACCGACGAAAATTTTCTTTGCCATTTACCCGCCTAAATGTATATCGCAAACACCATTCACATTGTAAAAAAATGAATGATCCCTTCAAGATAAAAAAATTGACTAAATCCTTTTACATTTTGGAGGGTGAAATGCTTGCGCGAGGAAAGGGTTATTGCTTCGGTTGTGAAAAATTAAATTTTTTCAACCAAAATCTCTCTCGTTGTTCCATTGTACTACCATGATCGAATCCTTTCAAATGCAGTAATCCGTGGATAAACAAAAAACCAACAAAATCTTCATATGACATGTCAAAATTTTGTGCTTCTTTTTTCGCTGTTGGCAAATGCAGTACGATTTCTCCAGAATATTTTGAAAGAGGAAACGATAACACATTCGTCGGATAATTTTTACCGCGGTACATGTTGTTTAAGTCCTGCGATTCTTTTTTTGTTGCAAATACAATGGAGAGTTCGTATTTTTTACCGAGAATTGCTTCTGCCATCAGAGCAAAAGGCAAGGTTGGAACCTTGCCTTTTGTTTGTATTGCTATAAGAGAGTGTTTCGTACTCGTGACCATATCTACAGTAGATATTAACGGCGGCGCTTTGGATCGATAGTGACCTTGCCGAGTTTCTGGAGGCGAGTAAATTCTTTTGCACGTACCAATTTCTTAAGTGCAGATTTCTTGCCAGAGAGCTTTGATTTATCGCGTTCGTTGTAGCGATTTTTCTTAACCTTTTGCAAAAGACCTGTTTCTTGGACACGGCGAGTAAAACGGCGGAGGACACTCGCGCTGTTTTCTGTTGCTCCTTTTTTGATTTCTATTACGATAGCCATGGGTCAGATAGTAGCATGGAAACAGAGGATTTGCAACCCGGTAGTAGATTTCGGTAAAGCACTTCGTGCGCTCCGACATTAGTCGGAGCATTGCCAAAATTCACTACCGGGTAAAGAAAAAGCCCTGCCAGATGAAATCTGGCAGGGCTTGCTGGTCGTTAATCTCCATAACATCTGTTACCATCAAAAAGTAGATAGAGCGATTCTCCTAACAGGTATTGCTTCGATGATTGAAATTCTCTGCCAAAAAGCGAGCGTATCCAATCGTCATCAAATTCAAGAAGCATGTGACGGATAAGTTTCGCGCATGCATCCTCTGTTGTTTTGGGTATCTTCTTTTCGATTTTGAAGAAGTCCTTATCCAAGCAAAGATGTTCGAATTTTATACCCTTTGCATGGACAAAGAATTCGTTGAAATATGCCCATAAAATAATGATAATATCCTCCACTACTTTATGGCCATGTTTTTGAAGAAACACTGTTATCATAGTTCCAAAACATATTGATTGCTGGTCATCAAGCATTTTACCGGTGCGCTCCCCACCGCCTACTACGATTGCTTGCTTAATCAGTAGTTCAACATCAAAAACAAGAAGTGATTGTTTTTGATGTAATCTATACGCATCCAATCTTTCTGGTGTTTGTAAACTTTTTTTGAATTCGTTTCGTTTTAAAAAAGATGTCTCGCTTAATGTGCATTCCACTACTTTAGAATCGAATCCTGCGTGTATTTCTAAGTGGTTAATTAATGAAGTCCCGTGTCGGTCACGGGCTTTTTTAATTAATTTAAGAAAGCATGTTTGTGCAAATTTTGCTTTTTCTTGTGCGGTCTTATTTCTTTCGACATGCACACACAAAAGTGATGCGCGCACCATACTTTCTAAAATTGCGATCTGTTGCTTTTCCGGAAGAATTACTTCTTTCAGTTTGTCAGGGAAATTGACCCTTGGGTTGTAGAGGTTGGTTTTTAGATTATTCATTTGTAATTTTTGCTCACTATACGCTCTATCCTCACTTTGTCAATTTACAACAGCGATGTCGGATGGACGGTAATATCAAAGGATTGTGGGAGGGAAGCGAGTTTTTCAGCAAGGACAGTGTCGGCGACGACCGATTTGAAACTGCCAGTTACACAAAAACTTTTGCGAGGGACTTTTAGGAGCATGCTCATTTCATGGCGACCATTGGGACGACGAATCGGATTATAGATAAAGGCAGGATTGTAACTGGCATAATGCTCAGCAAGCTCTGTCTCGGTTGCTTGTAAGTTTTCTTTTAATCCTGCAATGGTTACTTTGATGAGCTCGGTGTATGGCGGATAACCAAGTATTTTTCGGAGGGAGAGTTCTTCTTTTATTGTTTCAAACAACGTGCCTTGTTTTATTGCTCGCACCAGACTATCCGTCGTTTTGCGAGTTTGGATGATGAGATTTTCTTCCGTGAGTTCATCAAGACTGTTATAGAGTGCAATTACTTTGTCGGTGATACTGTGACTTGGGATGAGTAAAAGTGTATCGAGCGAACTGATGACTACGGTCGGAACCGCATCGAGCAAATAATAGAGCGCCATTTCTGTGCCGACAAGTACACCTCCTTTCGTAGCATAAAATGCGTCCACGATTTGTTTTGCTTCTTTATGTGTTTTTGCATGTTCTTTATCGAGTAAGAAAATATTTTTTGGATCAACAAATGCTTTTACTTCAGCAACGACTTTTTGGGTACCACTCCCGACAGGATAGAGATTCCAACTCGCGCAATTTTCACACACGACATTTGCCGTTTTTGTGGTGCCACAATGCGTGCACATAAACAGTCGCTGCATGAGGCCATTCGCATTTTCTTTTTCAAACAAGGAGAGCGCTTTTTTGCAGGTAGCACAATGCACGATGCGGCCACAGTCACGACAAATGGTAACGCCTGCAACACCTTTTCTGCTTGCCATGATGAATACTTGTTCACCACGAAGCACGGTACGGGTGATGCTATTTTTCGTTTCCTCCATCAGTGCGTCATCGCCTTTGGATTCAATCCAGACTTCTTTGTACTGTTTTGTAATGCGAAACGTGATAGGCGCTGCTTCAGTAAGCTCTCGTTCAAGGACACGATTGTAGGTTTCAATACGGAGTGTGGTGTCTGCCAAAATAAATCGTGCATGACGTTCTTCTGCGACAAGCTCGACCATGACGCGAATATCTGCGTGTGGCCGGCCGATGGTAATATAAATGTCACGATTTTCTTTTTCGACGATATAGGTGGCGATATCAGCTCTGTCGAAAGAAATAAATGAACCCGTTGCAATAAATAAAATAGGGTGCTCGTGGTCGCGAGCCTCTTGCAATCGCTTTGCTATTTTTGTGTCAGATTCTTCGCCAGAAAATGCGAAGACATGTTGCTCAACTCCTTTACCAAGTACCTGCAAGAAAAATTGTACGTCGCGATGGCTTGGACAGCAAAGGAAGACAGATTCTTTTTTTGCAAATGAGGTGCGGACGATTGTTTTGTAATACGACATGCGCTCTAGAAGTGATGCTTGATAGGCTATTTTTTCGGAAATCAAAGTGGTACTTTCGGGTAGCGCAGCTGTAGGCTGCGCTGCTGCTTTTGTATAGGCAAGTAATAATGCATTTGGGACAAAAATATCGATAAGGGTGCCTGTGGTTGTGACAAAATAAGTCTTTGCGCGGGCACACGCGCGCATAAATGCGAGAGGGAAGCCGGAAGGTCCTTGCACAGAGATTATTTTTTTGAGATTGAAGGCAGCGTTTTTTACCTCTGTTTTGACATCACTCGCTTTTTCTATGTCGACAACAAGTGCTTTTATTTGCTGTTTACGGACCGGAACGGTGACAATATCACCAAGAGCCACTTCTTTTTGGGTGAAGTAGGTGAGCTGCTCCTTTTGCACTTTTTTGGAGAGGGGAAGGACAGTGATGACGTGCATAATTTCAGACTAGCACGCTTGAGCGGTTTTATAAAAAATACTCAAATTACAACACCGTAATGTATAGTTGTGGATATGCACCGTTGTTCTATATATATGCGTGATACAATTTAGATACTATTAGCAGCTAAGTAATTCTGCGTACGCGCATATATAAATTTATGATGGATAAACCAGCGAAAGATTTTTTTAACAGTGCGACGGTTATTGCACTTGTTATGGTTGTCGGTGCCTTTGTCCTTTTTAATGCAGGAAATTCTGGAAACGGAGCTCAAGTTTTAAATCAAGATACAACACCACCAACAGTAGCAATTATTGCCCCTGCGCCTGGTCCTATCTCAGGTACGGTTACTATAACGGTCGCTGCAACTGATGCAAGTGGCATTGCTCGCGTAGAAATCCGTCGCGGGTTTAATGCATTTACTGCAAATGCTGTTTGCGGAAATTGTGCAAAAAATGCAAACGGACAATACACGTATGCATTTAATACAGACACATATGGTAATGGCACGTATACGTTCCAAGCTATTGCATACGATACTGCTAACAATACAGCCACATCTCTTCCTGTTGCGTACACAAAAGGAGCGACAGGGACTACAACAGGTGGTGGTACAACTACTGGTGGAGGTACAACTGTTTCAAGTAGTGGTGTTTCAAATTTGCGCGTGACCTCTGCACAACCAACTTCTCTCGCACTTGCGTGGGCAAATGGATTGGGTGGCGAAGGTACTGCTGGATATAATCCGTACGGTTACACGCTTTATGTAAACGGTGTATTGAAAGCTACTAACAACACGACAAATTATATGATTAGTGGTCTTACCGCAAATACAACATATACGATTGCTGTAAAATCAAAAGATTCTACTGGTGCTGAATCAGTGGCGGCAACAATTTCTGCAAAGACAAGCGCTGGTGACACACAAGGTCCAAGTCCTGTGTATAATTTCCTAGTTACTTCAAAAACAATGACAAGTATTACCGTGTCATGGTCTCCATCAACAGACAACGTAGGTGTTGCAAATTATCGTCTGTACAAAAATGGTGCGCTCGCTGGCACAGCAACAAGTACAAGTTATACGTATACTGGTTTGACCGCAGGCACCACCTATACACTTTCTGCTCGAGCATTTGATACAGCAGGAAATTTCTCTGATGCAAGTGCAACAATTTCAGCAACAACAAGCACCACAACAAATACTGGTCCTGATACACAAGCACCAAGTGCTCCTGGCGCCGTTAAACTTAATGGTGCAATGGGAGGCACCGCGGATATTAGTTGGGGAGCATCGAGTGATGATCGTGGTGTCGCTGGATACAAAATATATATAAATGGTGGTGGTGGTATTTATGACAATCGAAATTTGATTATTGATGCACAAGGGCAAGGCACCAACGCTGGTGTTCCTGGTTGTAGTATTGGTAGTTATAACTATTATTTCACTGTTCGAGCATATGATGCAGCAGGAAATCTTTCTGCGCCAAGTAATACCCTTCGCGCTGGTCCTTCAGGAACACTTTCACTCGGTACAGATACAACAAATCCAACGCAAAGTGGTTCGATGGCGCTCTCACTTTCTACAGTAAACGCACTTACTCTCAACTGGAATGATGCAGCAGATAATATTATGGTTGCAGGATACGATGTGTATATGAATGGCGTATGGAAGACAAGTTCTAAAACATCTGATATCGCAATCGGTGAACTTAGTGCAAATACAACATATAAAATTTCAGTACGCGCACGTGATACTGCTGGTAATCTTTCATCTGCAATTACTGGCACATTCACCACCATGGCAGGGGGCACCGGAGTTGATACAACAGCACCAACAGTAAGTATCGTGTCTCCTCTAAGTGGAACAGCTACGTCGACACCTGTTACTATAAAAGTATCTGCAACAGATGCTGGTGGTGTGGATCACGTTGAACTCTATCGTGGTTTTAACAACAATTACTTCTATTCAGTATGTCAAAATTGCACCAAGGGAAGTGATGGCACCTATCAATATACATGGGACCCATCAGGATATGGTGCGGGTAAGTTTAACTTCTACGCAAAAGCATATGATAAGAATAATAATGTAACGACATCATCAACCATCTCGGTTATTAGACAATAGTAAATAAAAAAAACACGCTGGCCACATGGCCAGCGTGTTTTTTTTATTGCATTGTCTTATTTTGTAAGATATGAGATGGAAGATTCTATTTGATCGATTATTGATTTTAATGTTGTCGCACCATAGATATAGATAATATGTTTTTCAGGAGTCATAAAAAGAAATCCAACAGTATCATTGTCTTGCGATATTTCTAACATGTCGATACCTTGGGGATTTTTTGTAATTATTTGCGTGAGTAGATTTCCTTGTACGGTTGGCGTCATTTTTGGAGCACCAACAAGCTCTTCAAAATTGAGGATGTCGTTATTTTTGAGATAGCTGTTGACGAAGAGGGTACCTTCTGGAATTTGAATTTTTGATGCACGCAATCGGTCATCATCGTCGACGTCAATCACATTGTCTGCGGTAATCATTGCCTTTTCTATCTTGAAGGTAATCCCCGCAAGAGGATTCGCATATACACCAGAGGAGCGTAGTGTTGATGTGGGAATTTTGTCGCCATTAAAATCAAAGCCGTTTTGGTAGAGACATTGACGGTAGTAACTGTAGTACCAGAATCCTTTTAGACCGTTGATTGATTTTTTATCAAATGGCGGAGGATTTAAAAATTTTTTAGCGACAAGAATATCTGTCTCTTTTCCGCATTCAAATCGGGTAGAAATAGGCGCACCCCAACCTCCAACAACATAGAGTGCAATACTACTACCTCTATTTGTCTTCATAAAAAATACATAAAGAGAAGTCAGTATAAGAATACTGATTCCGCTGACAATAAGAATTTTCTTTTTCTTTTTAGATAATTGCATAGGTAATGTGCAGTATAGCAAAATACACAGGTTTGTATTCCACAGGGATTGCAACAGATTCTTTGTGATATCATATAAGTATATATGATGCCTGAAGGAGGATTACAATTTATGCCGTCTGCTTCTCCTGGAATACAACGGTTCGCGCCTGTTTTTATACGTCTCGCAATGGGTGCGGTTTTTTTGTGGTTTGCAATGGCGCAATTACAAAATCCATCCGGATGGGTTTCGTATTTACCTGAATTTTTACAAAAGCTTACTTTTATAAGTCCTGTTACTATTATTTTATTAAATGGTGTATTTGAATTACTTGCTGGTACTTTTTTGATAATCGGTATGTACATTCGAGTGTCCGCTATTTTGCTCGGGGTTCATTTATTTGGTATTGCTTTTGCGATGGGTATGACGGCAATCGGCGTGCGAGATTTTGGATTATCTTTTGTCACCATCGCGGTAGGTATTGCGGGGAACGACTTCTTTTCTTTAGATGGTTTTTTGGAACGAAAAGGATGGCTCATGACAAGCACGTGGGCGAATTATTTTTATAGATTATTACAGTTAGCGATTGCCGTTGGTGTTTCTTTTTATGCATTTTATATATTTGAAACAGCATCTATTGCTCCGGGAATAATTAATGAAGGATCAACCCAGATACTTGGCGGGTCTTCGGGGACATCATCGGATATGCCGATTACTCTTTCTCTTGATACCGTAAGTAAACACATAACAAAAAATGATTGTTGGATTGTGGTGGATAATAAAATCTATACTGTTGGTGCCTATGCACCGTTTCATCCAGGAGGTGAAGATCGAATTAGTTCGATGTGCGGTAAAGACGCAACGGTTGCATTTAAGACAAAGGGTGGTATAGGAAATGATCACTCAAGTGGCGCACGAACGACTCTTGAAAAATATTATGTTGGCACTATCGGGCAAACAATTGGAGGAAATAAACCTGTGCCCGCAACACCAACAACACCAACAATAAGTGCTGGTGGTACGACAACAACCCCAGCTATAAAACCAGTAATTCCTTCTAAGTCAGTAGTGGTTACTCCTCCAAAACCAACATCAACACCAGTTCCTGCTACGGGGTTAACGGCAAGTGTTGTTGCTACTCACAAAACACAGAGTAATTGTTGGATTATCGTGAGCGGAAAAGTCTACAACGTTACTGCATATATTAATTTCCACCCAGGTGGTGCGAATGTAATCATTGGTCAGTGTGGCAAAGATGCAACGGTTGCATTTAATACGAAAGGAGGTGGCGGAACACATTCGACGAGTGCAAAAAATTTACTTGCTGGGTATTTAGTAGGGACACTCGGATCTACTGTTGTTCCTCCGACAACACCTCCAGTTGTTGATACAACTGCACCTACGGTTACTATTTCAACGCCAGTAAACAATGCCACGGTTACCAATACAATTACCATTTCAGCAACGGCGACAGATACAAAAGGGGTTGCGGGGGTAGTATTCACTATTGATGGAGACAACATTGGAAGCGATATGATGTCGCCGTATTCAGTTACGCTTAATACAAAAAGTTATACTAATGGCAATCACACGATAAAAGCAGAAGCATCTGATATAAGTGGCAATAAAGCATCGAAATCTATTACGATAAAAATAAATAATGCCGTTGTTGCGACAGGCATCACTGCGGCAACTGTTGCTACACACAAGACATCGAGTAATTGTTGGATTATCGTGAGTGGCAAAGTATATGATGTGACCTCGTATATCTCTATTCACCCTGGTGGTACAAGTACAATCATCAATCAGTGTGGTAAAGATGCAACGAATGCATTTAATACAAAAGGTGGCACTGGAGGATCTCATTCATCATCAGCAAAAAGTACACTCACCGGTTTCTATCTTGGAGATTTAAGTGGTGCAACGGTTACTGATACCACAAATCCAACGCTTACAATTAGTGCACCAACAAATGGTGCAACCGTTGCTGCTGCGGTTACTTTTTCAGCAACAGCGTCTGATGCAAGTGGTGTTGCGAATGTGGTATTTAGTATGGATGGGGCGACACTCGCTACTGATACATCGTCACCGTACAGTACTTCAATCAATACACTCTTAGAGACAAATGGAAGTCACACGCTTACTGCAAAAGCAACTGACACAAATGGAAATACGACGACAAAATCAGTGACCGTAACGATAAGTAATACTGGTCCTCAAGATACAACACCTCCGGTCGTTTCTATTACTGCGCCAGCAAGTGGTGCTACTATTTCCGATACGGCAAGTATTTCTGCGACCGCGACCGATGTAGGAGGCATGACGAGTGTTACGTTTAAAATAGACGGCGCAACGATCGCAACAGATACAGTATCTCCGTATACAACTTCATTTAATACGGTAAGTTATACAAATGGAAGTCACACTTTGACGGCCGTAGCAACAGATACAAGTGGTAACACAGCAACAGCAACAAGAACAGTTACCATTTCAAACACAGGGGGAACATATACGACAGCACAAGTTGCTACTCATGCATCAGTAAGTAATTGTTGGTTTATCATTAGCGGGAAAGTATACGATGTCACTTCCTATATTTCAGTACACCCAGGTGGTACAAGTACAATCATCAACCAATGTGGCACAGATGCAACAACTGCATTCAATACAAAAGGTGGTGGTGGAACACACTCAACAAGTGCGAAGAGTATATTGAATACATTTTATATTGGTGATCTAGCAGGTGCACCTCCTTCTGATACAACAGCACCAAGTGCTCCTACAGTTACGGCAACAGGAACAACGCAAACAATAACAAATCTTTCTTGGACTGCATCTACGGATAACGTTGGGGTAACCGGGTACAATATATATCAAGATGGAGGCCTTTGGGATATTGCAACAGGGACATCAATGCAAATAACAGGATTAACTCCATCTACCACATATATATTCACCGTAAAAGCAAAAGATGCTGCGGGTAATATGTCTGCACCTTCGAATGCCCTTTCGGTCACCACCACTGCTCCTCCAAGCGATACAACGCCACCAACTGTTTCCTTTACCACACCAACAAATGGTGCAACTATTTCTGGTGCAGCAACGACGCTTTCTGCAACAGCAACAGATGCAAGCGGTGTGGCAAGTGTCGTCTTTAAAATTGATGGGACCGCTATTGCAACAGTGACAACGGCTCCTTATACAACATCACTCAATACAACAAGTTATACAAATGGCAGTCATACATTAACTGCGGTTGCAACTGATACAAAGGCAAACAGCGCAACGGCGACACTAAGCATTATTGTAAGTAATACTGTTACTGATAGTACTCCTCCGAGCGTGCCAACAGGTCTTTCTGCAACAGCAATTTCATCTTCAGTTATCAATCTCTCGTGGACTGCATCAACAGATAACGTTGGGGTAACTGAATACAGAATTTATCGCGGGGGTGTTCAGATTGCGACAAGCACAACAACGTCATATTCAAATACTGGGCTCAGTGCAGGAACTCCATATTCATACACAGTGGCTGCATATGATGCTGCGGGGAATAATTCTGCACAGTCAACAGCGGCTTCTGCAACGACACAAAATGCTGCAGATGTTACCGCACCAACTACTCCAACAAATCTCACAGCAACAGCAACATCGTCGTCACAAATTAATTTGTCATGGACCGCATCAACAGACGCAGTTGGGGTGACAGGATACAAGATTTATCGAGGAGGTACGTATTTAGCGACAAGTACGACAACGCTTTATAATAATACAGGCCTCACCGCATCTACTGCATACACCTATACTGTCGCAGCTTATGATGCTGCGGGGAATAATTCTGCACAATCATCGTCTGCAACAGCAACAACACAAGCACCAGCCGGTGATGCAACACCACCTTCTGCACCAACAGGATTAGCATCAAGTAGTATTACGCAAACATCCGCTGTTATTTCTTGGACTGCATCAACGGATAATGTCGGCGTAACTGGGTATGATATTTATAAAAATGGATCACTTGCTGGTTCATCTGCGGGTACGTCATATACTGCTTCTGGTCTTACCGCTTCTACTACCTATTCATTTACCGTAAAAGCAAAAGATGCTGCGGGAAATATTTCAGCGTCATCTACTGCACTTTCCGTTGTTACCATTGCAGCTCCAGATACAACACCGCCAACTGTTTCCTTTACCGCACCAACAAATGGCGCGACGATTTTAGGCACAGCAGCAGTTCTCACTGCAACAGCAACAGATGCAGGAGGTATTGCAAGTGTTGTGTTCAAAATTGACGGGACAGCAATCATAACTGATACGACAACTCCGTATACGACAACGTTAAATACTACGTCGTACACTAATGGAAATCATACCTTAACCGCTACAGCAACAGACACGAATGCAAATATTGCAACCGCAACTATTACCGTTTCTATAAATAATCCTGTTGCTGATGCCACTGCACCAAGTGTTCCAACAAATCTTTCTGCAACAGCAACATCATCTTCTCAAATAAATCTCTCATGGACAGCATCAACAGATAATGTCGCAGTGACTGGCTATAAAATTTATCGCGGAGGAGTATTTCTCACCAATAACACAGGCACAACCTATAGTAATACTGGTCTCACTGCTTCAACTGCGTACTCGTATACCGTGGCCGCATACGATGCTGCAAATAATAATTCTGCACAATCAACATCTGCGAGTGCGACGACACAAGCAGCTATCAGTGGGTATACCGCTGCTCAGGTTGCGACACACGCAACTGCAGCTGATTGTTGGTTTATCGTGACTGTTACTGGAAGTACTGCAAAGGTGTACGATGTTGATTCATATATCAATAGTCACCCAGGGGGTAAGAATGCAATTTCTTCAAGATGTGGACAAAATGCATCAACAGCATTCAATAATCAAGGACATTCAAATAATGCAAAAAATATCTTGAATGGACTCTTTATAGGTAATCTCATTCCATAAATGTAATATTGATGCTCAAATAACTCGATGCTTACATCGGTTATTTGAGCACAGGAAAGGGGGTCGGGGAATGAAAATGAAACTGCTTTCATTTTCATCCGATTCCGCAAAGCGGAAATGGCCGTTGCGCAAGCAGGTCATAGGCATAGAGTTTTCCCCGTGGCGGAGAGCAGGCGCTAGCCGTTGCGAACCGAGGGGTTCGCAAAGAACGATACCCCGTGTGCTTGCGCCGGGGTTCGTTCATTTATCCACTCGTCATAATGCTTGATCTGTAGTTCATGGTAGAATAGAAGGGTGAGTATTTATTAGGTTAATTTATTTTATTGTATGAAGTTACACATGATCGCGTTTATTCTCCTTGTTGTTGGTGGTCTCAACTGGCTCTGTTTTGGTATTTTTGGATGGGATATTGTTGGTAAGATTTTCGGTGGTATGGAATCGACTATCTCACAAATCGTGTATATTCTTGTCGGACTTGCTGCTGTTTATGAAATTATTACCCACAAAAAGAATTGCAATTGTTGTTCAGTTGCAAAGACATCTGGAGCTTCAACAGGAATGTAATATTCTATTGAACAAAAAAACCTCGATTACTGTCGAGGTTTTTTTATTTTTTACTCACACATATCCTTATCTATTATTTTTAAAAAAGTAGATGTAGGGAGTATACTTTGTATATGAAATATCTTTGGACTGCGATTATTATCCTTGCTTTAGTAGGTGGTGGATTTTATTATAGTACTACTCATAAGACACTAAAAGGAGAGCAAGTGGGCGGCTCTCTTTTTCCTGTAGAAAATCAAGTTGTGCCAGTAATTACTCCAACTCCAATTCCATCACAAAATCAAAATCCGCTACCGACGACACCATTTGATGTTACAACAACATACAAAACATCTTCAAAAACAAATCTTGCATATGCAAATGATGGTATAGCAATGCACGCATTTGATTTGTATACACCTTTAGACGGGAAAACAGTTCGTCCATTTGTTGTGTTTATTCACGGTGGTGGTTTTATTACTGGTGATAAAAAAGAAACAAAAGCATGGGCGCAACAAATGGCAACGCATGGATTTGCGGTGGCAACTGTGAATTATCGACTGGAAACACAAGGTGCAATCTGGCCAGAACCATTGTGCGACATACGCACTGCAACAAAATATTTAGTTGATAATGCAGCGACGCTTGGACTCGATGGTACACATTTTGCAATTGCTGGCGTTTCTGCAGGTGGTATTTTGACGGCACAAGCAACACTTTCTGCAAATGATAAAAATCTTTGCGGATTTGTCGCACCATTTCCTCGGGGAGGTGTCGTTTCATCAGGTTCGTTTATGAAGCAAGATATTCCATTATTTAAAAAAGCGGAATTGACTATGGTATCAGGATTATTAGGGTGCGCCTCATGGGCAGATGCAAGTTGTGCACCTAAACTCGCCGTTTTTTTACCGGAAACCTATGCCGACAAAAATGACCCACCGATGCTTTTATTGCACGGCGAAAAAGATACCACCGTACCGACACAACATGCTCGTGATTTTTATCCATTTTTACAAGGGAAGGGAATTGACGTGTCTCTTAAACTTGCCCCAGACCTTGGTCACCCAGGATTATTTGATCGATTTAACACCGAAACGATTCAATTTTTCGCAGGAGTACTCTCTAAGTAGCTTTTTGAACCACAGAGACAAGATAGATATGCACATTTAGAGGAGTAATTCAATAATGTGTCAATAATTAGGTGCTACACTAGATGTATATTAAACGTAGTATTTATTTAAGTATGCAAACTATGATTACCCATTTTTCAAAATTTACGCAATGGCTTGCCGATTCTTTTGTGTTTGTTGTTATTTTTATCATAGGAGCGACTTTTATTATAATCAATGTAGTTGCCGCTCCAGCAGAAGGAGCTCCTACTGTTTCAAATTTAGGATCCGTAGAATTTGTTGCTGGTGGGCATACCGCAAATACACAACCAACGCTCACTTTTGATGCAACAGGAGCAGATCCTCTAGACGAAATGGCCTATGAGATAGGTATCTTTAGTGATGCTGATTTCCTTGTTCCTGTTTTAGAATTTACCTCGAATAATCTTCCTGCAGAAACAACTTCTTTTTCCTATCAAGTAGGACAGAGTGGTGGTACATACACAACAGGAGAAGAAGCAATGATTCTTTCAGAAGGGTCCTATTATTGGCGAGTACTAGGAATTGCGTTGCATGAAGTATCAAGTGAGAGAGGCCCTGTGATTTCCCGGCTTCCTTCGGCATATGCATTTGCAAATAATCAAGATGTTGCCTTTATTGTTGATTTAACAGGGCCGCTTATTACTACTGTTGCTGCAGATGTTTCTTCTGACTCAACGCGAGGTATAGGTACTGATTATACTATTGCAATCACGTGGGTGACTCGTGGAGAGAGTGGCTCATCAACCGTTGAATATGGTATGACTGATGCGTATGGAGAAACCGCTGATGGTGACGCTGGGTTCACTCATGGTGTTTCTGTTACTTGTAACACAGAAGATGCACCAACGCTGTCTTTTGCTTGTACCGAAGATGCCACGATACACTATCGGGTGATTTCAACAGATAATGCTGGTAATGAGTCTGTAAGTGAAGACTATACGTTTGATTTAACTTCTAGCGGGCGTGGTAATAGTGCGCCAGTAATATCTGCACTTGGACCCGATGCGTCTATTTCCAGGATTACGTATACAAGTTCGGACGAACTCACATTTTCCATTACCGCAACAGATCCTGATGCAGATGATCAATTGCAATATCATATTCAAATAGATGATTCAGAAGATTTTTCATCTCCTGTTGTTGATTATACTTCCGCACTTGGACTGGTTGAGGGGGGTATTATCGTTGTTCCTGTAGAGATTATTCCTGTAGAGGTTGTTCCTGGAGAGGTATTAAGTCAAGAAGTACAGCGAGGACTATTTAAAGGAGTAATAAAAAAAGCAAGCGCAGCGCCGTTAGGGACAACCATTGAAGAACTATTTCGCATTGGACAAGATGACGCAGTAAGTGGTGGTTCTTATACTGAAGGAGAAGTTGGACAAGTGCTTTCTCGAGGAAGTTATTATTGGCGAGTTGAAGTAATAGATGCTGCTAGTGCTACAAGTGGTTTTTCAAATGCTTCAGAAAGCTTCGCCTTTGCTATTTCCGGCGCGGCTGCTTCTTCAGAAGCGAGGGGAGGTCATGGACGAATTGAAGCAATAAAAACAGTAACGAAATTAACAAAAACAGAAGAATTAACAGAGACGGAAAATGTGGTAGAACAAATAATTGCTTCTATAGCAAATCTTGCGCCAGAAGACATTGAACGAAATAATGGGGCTGTTATTCTTGGTAACACAAATGCCGAACCCGCGAAGGTTGTCTTTAGTCAAGATTTGAAAAAAGGAAAATTTAATAATGAGGTAAAAGTGTTGCAACAATATCTTAATCAGCACGGATACGTTATTTCAGAAAGCGGACGTGGTTCACCTGGAAATGAGACAAAATATTTTGGGCGAAAGACACAAGCTGCACTTGCCAAATTTCAATTAGAAGTGATAAAAAATAAGAGCGGTATTATCCCCGTTGAACCTATTGGCCAGTTTGGACTGACGACTCGTACGTATATTAATATTGTGAAATAGATACATGCATAAGGCGCCAAAGGACTTACGAGAAGCTATCAGTTCAACACCGAAAGCGTTTGTTGTATGGGAAGATATAACGCCACTCGCACGCAATGAATGGATATGTTGGGTGATCTCCGGAAAGAGAGCAGAAACGAGAAATATTCGCATACAAAAAGCAATTTCAAAACTCTCGGGTGGCATGCGCCGACCGTGCTGTTGGGCGGGATGTACGCATCCCTTGGGTCGTTCATGAGTTCCTAATATGAGAGGATATTTAAAACTATCTATTTCTCAACATAGGTATACAATAAAGATATATCGTACGCCCCATATTATTATATAATTTTTATTTTTATGAAGACAAAAACACTTTTGATTCTATTAGGGATTGCTGCGATTATTATAATCATATTCGTTGTATCAAAAGATTCTGTTCAGAATCCAGATGATACCGGTACTGTTGTAGAGACACCTGTCGTGACACCAGTGAAGCAGCCAGTAGTAACTGCACCAATAACAACTCCTGTCACCCCTACAAATCCAGCGTTCCCAACAACAGGATTTGAACCAAAAAACTAATACACAGAAAATAAAAAATAAGCCATTTTACTAAATGGCTTATTTTTTATTGCGCATTATTGTTGCAATAATGGAATTTTGTCGGTGAAAATTACTAATCGTGATACGTGAGATTTGAGTAGTGCATCCCATAATCCATCGCAGGTGATGAGGTTCACATGGGCCAACCCATCATCTGAAGAAAAAACCTCGTTCGTGTCAGCATATAATGGATAGTCTTTAATTTTGGTTACCGAAAAATAAATAATGGATCCATCGCTGTTGGTGACTGTTATCATATCGCCGATTTTTATTTTCTTTAAATTAGTAAATACTGCATTGGGGCTGTCTTTCCAATTGACGTGTCCAGCGAATACCGCACTCCCAATATCTCCTGGGCGAGTGCCTAAGTCGTACCACCCGACATTTTCTGGAAGGATTGGTACACCCATTGCACCATTTACCACACCTACCAGCTCAATCGATGCCTTGACCCCTATACTCTCAATAGAGAGCTCTGTGGGGATGCTTGCTTCTACAGTGGGTATTTCTATTGGGTCGACTATTGTTTCAGAGGATTCAGTCGGTATATCTTCCTTTGCGATGGTGGTTATTTTTGAGGTTGTCAAAATAAATCCGCAAATAATTACGAATGCAAGTACAACGATGTGTCTTAAAATATCTTTCACGTGGTTAGTATAGCGTAATAGACCGGATTAAATCCAATTTTTTATTGTGATTACGGAGAATACCCTGAGAGCTTTGTCTCAGGGATGAATCCGTAAAGACAAAATGCATGTGCGGAGCACATATATCTTCAACAAAGAAAACCCTGTTGTTGTGTCGAATACCTAGATGCTTGCATCTGGGATGAGGACACAACTTTTCTTTATTTCAACAAAAACCGTAGCGATGAGACGAGTCGAATCTTTTTGTATTCAGGTGAGCCAGGATCTTTATCGGTGATGTCAAATATCCCTTGGTCACCTCGGGTGACACTTCCTAGAGATGAACCAGAATTCTGAGTAAAGAGGGTAGCAGTGCTTTGTGCGTTTTTGATTGCCTCAGCCAACATTTCGGGTTTAATACTCATGA
>CALRCO010000003.1 GCA_943354645.1 Candidatus Nomurabacteria bacterium
CGATCATGAAGCTTGAGGAATTCGTGTACACAGAACATGATATTTACACCACCTTTGGACCGTACTTTAAAATTCACCGTATTTTAAAATCACATAAACATATTCGTGACGGTAAGCCATATAAGCGCCGTACTATTTCGGTATATATGGAAAAATTACCAAGCTAGCAAAGTTGACATGTGGTGATATTTGTGTATAATTGCACATAGATAAAACCCCGCATAATGCAAAAAGAGAAAACAAAAGAAGAAATTGAGATCGCTAATGAATTTTGGAAAAGATGGAAAGATATCTATTTTCCTAAAAAATAACAGTATCTCATCACAAAGATGCAAAAGCCCTCCAGTTGGAGGGCTTTTCTTTTTGCTATCTTATCTAGAATCGTCCTTATATTCTTCAATAAAAGATTCAAGGTTCATGCAAATAGTCCAGTCATATTTTTTTAAGAGAGTATGGAAGATCTCATAAATTTCTTTTGTTTTTTCGTCAAGTAGACCTCTTTTTAACGACAAGGTTATTTCTCTTAGTGCACTATCTTTGTTTAAACTGAAAAGGTTGTGAAAATTTTCAATAATGATATCTTTGTCTGCGCTAAGCAATTTGTCGATATTAGCCATATCTTCCGCATCAAAATGGTGGCCAAGATTTTTTTCAATTAAAATAAAGTCTTTATTTGTTGAAAAAGCGTATTCGCGGTTTAGATTGTTTTTTTCCTGTTCCATGAGATAAAGTATATCAAAATTAATGTGTGTCGGAAACGGACTTGCCCGCAGCTAAAATTTCGCCGACGCTCAATTTTGCTTGGGCACCGCCTCGTGATTTTTCGAAACGAAAAATAACACTCCGGCGTTCAAGTCCGCACGCATACAATGCAGATTGCATGCTTCGACCGCGCATATGAAAAATCACCACAATTGTGGTGATTTTTCATATGCGCGAGCGATGGGACTTGAACCCACGACCTCTCCCGTGACAGGGGAGCGCTCTGAACCAGCTGAGCTACGCCCGCATATTGGCAATATATCTATCAAACTGAACCTTTTTTCTTTTTAAACATAAGGAAACAGTACTGGTATTATACATAAAATCATAAATTTTCAAAGCATCTCCTGTACTAAATTGCAGTCTAAAGTATGACCCACTTTTTGAAGTTACGAGACATCCTGTTGTTTTCAATAGAGATGTCAGCTTATTTTTTAATTGGTACAAAAATTCACTAGAAGCAGAAGTAAAGGCTAGTTGTAGCACAGTATGGCTGGTTCTTCTTTCCTTGTGTACTTTTCCTTGCCAAATATTACCATCTCCATCAAAATAACCTTTTACAAAATAAGGAAACATGACTTTAGGAATCTTGATAAAAGGAAGGTGTTTTGTCTTTGTCTTCCCAAATCCAATTTTTTGAAATCCCTCCACTATCTCTTTCGATCCTATTTGCAAGCGATAAAATGATGTATTGGTTAAAGAATTTTTTCTCTTGGATATTTTATGGAGAGAACCCATGGCGTCTTTAATATCCGAAATTATCTGTCTGTCTTTTGATTGAAATGAAATATAATAACCCCCTCGATTATTAATTGAGAGATTGCCATCTGCTGCGAAAAATCCAAGGATGTAAGTCATATCAGGACTCCATTTTTTAAAAAATAGCGCTACCTTTTCTGTTTGCATATTGTTAATAGTATACCCGATGACAGTAAATTACCCTAACCATGTTATCAACAATTCATTACCTTTTGGAAAAGTTGGTGTGGGGGTATACTCATACATATGATGAAGCATATAGAAGGAATCGGCGTTGCACTTTTTTTGATGGGGGCATTTTCATTTGGGGTGACACTTCTATCAAAAGAAACAACATTGTTGGCGACAACGCCGTCTGTTCCTATTGTTGCGTCTGTGAAAAATATTGTTTCAGGGCCAGTACAAATAGAGAACGACGAAGCAGTATCGCAGCAAGTTGCCTTGGTGATTACTGCTGCTACTGTTGCGCAAAAAAACACCAGTGCGCCGTTGTTTCGCTCTAGTTGTCTAAAAGGAAGTGGTGATCCTGATGCATCTATGATGGCGATTTCTCCAACTGTCGGTATTAATGTTTCTTATGTACCAGATGACCTTGTGTCGATACCCAAATCATATACAAAGGATAGTAGTTTTTGTTTGACCCAAGCAACTAAAGATGCAGTTGTGACACTTATTGATGCTGCTCATACCGAGGGATTTTCAATAAAAGTATCGTCTGCATTCAGAAGTTATGGTACACAATCGTATTTATATCGTATGCATTTTGATATTTTGAAACTAACAAGAAAAACAGTTGCACTTGCAGGGCATTCTGAACATCAATTAGGGACTGCGGTTGATCTTTCAGGTGCATCTATTGGATATAAAAGTGCAGCAGCATCTTTTGGCACCACTCCTGAATATGCATGGCTGATTGCTCATGCGAGCGAGTATGGATTTGTACAAAGTTATCCAAAAGGAACAGAATCAATAACAGGATACGCAACAGAGCCGTGGCATTTTAGATATGTAGGCAAAGAGATTGCACAAGCTATTGCTCAAGAAGGAGTTACGCTGTATGAGTATCTGAATAAAATGACAGGAGAAGCGGTGTCAATATAAAACAAAATTAAAAGCAGTGCCAGCGAAGCTGGCACTGCTTTTAATTTTGTCCGGTCGTCTCTCTATTGAATTACTATTTTCGTCACACTATACGGACGCACTACCATACTTGTTGGATTTTGTATGGATTGTAATGCGGTGAGGGTAACAGGAGAGAATGTTCCAGTGAAATTCTTTTCTCCATAACTTGAAGAAAGAGCAGATCCATATATTGATTGTGACTGCACTGTTTTACCCGCTGGGACAATTGATGCATTATTTACTTTAATATCTTGTACTGCAATTGATTGTCCTGTCCAGTTTGAAACAATGTAGGTGAGTTTATTTGTTGCTGTGTCTTTTGCACCAAGGACTTGCACATCAAGTTGGTCAATGCCTGTTGGGATTGTGAGAGTGTTCGTATCGAGTAGTTTATGGTTACCGTCAAATACTGATGCAAGTAATTCAAATACATGCATGGTGGTGCGTTTTACCATACTGGTGCCAATTTTTTGCACGTTACCGACATCATCTGAAGATGTATCGTACTTACTGATTGCTGCACGATTGTCTCCAACACCATTTAAGTAATACATTGATTCAACAACATTATTATGTGCTGCATTGTATTTCATCACCCCCGTGATAAAGTCTGTGGTGAATAGCGCTTGTGCTATGGTGTTGTTTACTGAGAATGCACTAAACGTATTTGGGACGACACCATTATTGTCGGTACCCCATGAATTTACCACTATTTTATATCCGGGATACGCACTCATGCGAGCGTCTAATTTTGAAGGAATGTTACTCGTATAGTGGTGTGTTATTGTTTTGAAACAATCAAATCTTACAGCAGAATCTCCTGTGGTGCAGGTTTGGTCGACATTTTCATCGTTGTCCATAACCATATAAATACCCGCATAATCAAACCATTTATTTGCCCCCGTGTTTGAGTTTATAAGTGCTGTGTTCCATGCAGTAATAAATGGGTCCTTGGCTGCATTTAATGGATTAAGAAGTCCAACAACAACTTTTACATCTGGGTGAGCAGATTTTACGCCAAGACTCACTGCTTTTGCACGAGTGATATATGTTTGCGGATCATTATTAAGGACAGGGCGAACTTTGTTGTCAGAAATTTCAACACCGGCGAGCCATTTATCAACATTGAGTCCTTTTGCTTTTGCGTCTGCGATCATACCAACGTTTTCTGTAATTGCGAGTTGATTACTTGCATCATCCGTTGGGAGAAGTGCAATACTGCCACCACCAGCTTTTTGTGTGCGGATATTACCAAGTGCGTACAATTTTGCATCACTGCCGAATGCTTGCATAAATGCAGTAAATCGATCCCAATGTTTCCATGTGGTTGTTGCTGTTTTATTTGCCCAATTATTCATGGCTGGGTCAGTGTTTCCGGCAGAAGCGAGTTCACTTGGGAGCATTCCTAAATAATTACCTTGCCAATGTGACCAGTTCATTGCTGCTAATAAATTAGGGTCATAGGAATGTACTCCAGACGCTTTCCATATATCAACGAATCCTGGTTGTTGATCAAAGACAGGAAATGCGCCAGTAAGAGTTGCTCCCATAAAGTAATGGTTTATTTTAGGGCCGATAGTTGCTGGAGTGATTACGACTTGACCACCATTATTGTTATTGTGACGCCACGGAAAGAAAACAAGTCCTGAAAGAAATCCAGGATTACTTGCCGTGTTTGCATATAAAAATAGTCCAAAAAACAAAAAGACTCCGCAAAAAAAGACACCCTTAGTAACATTTTTCACTGACATAATAAAGTTAAAGTGTGGTTATTAATAAATAAGATTAAAGCGACGATAATTTTATTATACAAAATTCATTGCAATTATCATGATAAAAGGGTGGATAAATAATAGGGTGTGTATTGGTTGAAAATAAAGGGTGAAAATGGTAGTATCAAGCGTGGTTTAAGCGATGATTTTTGTGATTGAAGAGCGTGGTCGGAAATTTTTTCACACTGCGTGTAAAAAAACTTTCCGACCTGAATTTTGTGCAAAATTTTATGGCCGGAAAGCTTTTTCACGCTACGCGTAAAAAAGCTTTCCGGCACAAATTAGGCCAAAATTAGTCAGAAATTTTTTTGCGCTTTGCGCAAAAAAACTTTCTGACATGAATTTTATGGCGTAAAATTCAGCCGTCATAGCTTAGTGGTAAAGCACGATATTGGTAATATCGAGACCGTGAGTCCGATTCTCACTGACGGCTCCAGGATTTAGTTTGTTAATTAAGTTATTACCACTTTTTATTTTGACAGTGGTATGTAAGTTCACTATAATTAACTATATGCCAAATCCTAAAAAACCTAGACCAAAATGTTTGTTTTGTGGAGAGGAAACATTCCGACCCGGGTATATTTATTGCAGTAATATTTGTCAGCAAAAGTATCAGCGTCAAGGATATCTTAGTAAGTGGAAAAAAGGAGAAGTGAAAGGCTTGCAAAGTATAGGAATCGTTTCGACTTCGATTAAAATATACTTGCGAGAAAAATATAATAACAAATGTTGTTTGTGTGGGTGGTCAGAAACCAATTTAAAAACGGGATTAGTTCCATTGGTTGCCGATCATATTGATGGTAATTGGCGCAATAATATTGAAAGTAACTTACGATTACTTTGTCCAAATTGTGATTCGTTAACTCCCACATATGCAGCATTGAATAAAGGAAATGGAAGAAAAAATCGAGCAATCAGTAAAAGAGTAAAAGAAGGACGTTTGTTAATGATAAAGAAGCCAAGGTAGTTGTTTTGGTAGATACGATGAGTAGCGGAAATAAAAAGAAATAAAAATAAAATAATTCGCCACCTTAGCTCAGTTGGTAGAGCGTTGGTATCGTAAACCGAAGGTCCGCAGTTCGATCCTGCGAGGTGGCTCATCATGGATTCTTCCATCATAGACAATCGCATAGACGAAATCGAAACAGCTATGACAGGTGGGGATTTTTGGGCGGATAAGGATAAGGCCCAAGCAATGTTGCGCGAGCTTGCGGAGCTTAAACAACAAAAAGAAGGCAAGGCAGCATTTGATAAAGGTGGCGCGATTATGACTATCATTTCCGGTGCGGGTGGCGATGACGCGGAAGATTTTGCGCGAATGCTTTTTGATATGTATGTGCAGTATTTTCCTCGTGCGAAATTTTCTTACAGTGTGCTTTCAGAAACCAAAAATGATCAGAATGGCTATCGAAATATTTCAGTTGAGATTTCCGGCAAAAATACATATGGCACTTTAAAGCATGAAAGTGGAGTACATCGGCTCGTACGGACTAGCCCATTCAACTCGAAAGCGAAACGCAGTACCAGTTTTGCGCTTGTAGAAGTGCTACCTAAAATTCCAAAAGCAGCGATGCCGGAACTTCGCACGGAAGATATCGAAGTTGATTTTGCGCGCGCTGGCGGTCCGGGCGGGCAGAATGTGAACAAGCGCGAGACAGCAGTCCGCGTGACACACAAGCCGACAGGTATCACCGTGCTTGCACGTGAAGAACGCTCTCAAGAACAAAACAGAGAACATGCGCTTGAAGTTTTGCGTGGTAAATTATTTAAAAAAGCAGAAGACGAACATAAGGAATTAAAAGAAAGCATGCAATTTTCAAAATCGACCGATATCGAATGGGGGAATCAGATCCGCAACTATGTGCTCCATCCGTACAAATTAGTGAAAGATTTGCGTACGGGCGTCGAAACCGCGGATGTTTCCTCCGTTCTCGACAAAGGAGAATTGGGTGCATTTATTGAAGCGGAGCGAGCGTTGTAGTATAATAAGATAATATGAAAAATTTATTTCACAAATGTGTACCCATATTAGCAATAATACAGATTGGGGTATTGCTTTCAGTATTATTTTCTAATATATCTCAATTAGATAACCCCTCTTCAAGTTCGATGTTTACATGGATGCTTTTGGTTTTGGTTACTGAAACAGTTTTTGTGGTAATTTCACTTTTAACTAAAAATAAAAAAGTATACCAAATTATTAATATTGGTTTACTCGCAGTTATCTCTTTCGTATTGTTGTTATTTTTATATAGATAAAACAAAGCGAGGAAAGCTAAATGCTTTCCTCGCTTTGTTTTATGGTCTTTAATTTCTGTTTCGTATTTTCCTATTTCTTGCTACAATAGAACATACGCAGTAATTCTTGTTTTTGTCTCCACTACTTACTACTAACTACTTTCTACTTACTAAACCATGATTCACTTCGACAATGTTTCAAAAATATATGCAGGAGACACACCTTCACTCGAAGATGTGACCTTGAGTATCAAGCCGGGAGAATTTGTTTCCATTGTGGGTCATTCTGGTGCAGGGAAGACGACGCTCACCAAGCTTATCTTGGCGGAAGAAAAACCAACTTCAGGTACGGTTATATTTGATAAACATGATGTGCATAAATTGCGTTCAAGTAAAATGCTCGAACTTCGCCGTCGTATAGGTATGGTCTTTCAAGATTTTCGATTGTTGCCAAATAAAACCGCGTACGAAAATATTGCATTTGCGATGGAAGCGGCAGGTAAGAGCGATGCAGAAATCGAAACAGACGTGCCGCATGTGCTGCTTCTTGTCGATCTTGAATCAAAGATGCACCATTTTCCACGACAACTTTCTGGCGGTGAAAAACAGCGTCTCGCTATTGCGCGCGCTATCATCAATCAACCAGACCTCATTATTGCCGATGAGCCAACAGGAAATTTGGATCCGGTAAATACCTACGATATCGTGCAGATTTTGAAAAAAATCAATGACATGGGTACGACAGTGATTCTCACGACACACAATCGAGGTGTGGTAGAATCAATCGGCAAGCGCGTTATCACACTGGAAAAAGGACGGGTCGTACGTGACGATAAAGATGGTAAATATGTGATCTAGTAGCAAGTAGCAAGGGACATGTAGCAGGGAGCAACTAACAACTAAAAGCTAGCAACTAACAACTATTATTTATGTGGCGAACAATTCGTAGAGTAATCAGATCAGGATTCATAAACTTTTGGAGAAATGGTGCTGTTTCGATTGCGTCATTTTTAGTGATGACGGTGACGCTTTCTGTGGTGACGGGAATATTGCTTTCACAGGCTGTCCTTGAAAATTCTCTTACACAAATAGAATCAAAGGTTGATATCACGGTCTATTTCACCACAGTTGCACAAGAAAATGATATTTTAGATTTAAAAGGCCGTATCGAAAAATTGCCGGAAGTAAAAGAAGTGAGTTATGTATCGCGCGACCAAGCACTCGAAGATTTTAAAACAAAACATTCTGGCGATTACCTCACGCTCCAAGCCCTCGATGAAATTGGTGAAAATCCATTGGGTGCTCTGCTTAATATCCGCGCAAAAACACCAGCAGAATATGAAGGGGTAGCAAAATTTCTAGAAAACACATCAGCACTCTCATCGGGTGGGGCATCTATTGTTGATAAAATAAATTACAATCAAAACAAAGTAGTGATTGACCGACTTACGAATATCATTGCTGGGGCACGACAACTTGGACTTATTATTACCCTTGTCCTTGTTATTATTTCTATTCTCATTTTGTTTAATACGATCAGTCTTACTATTTTCTTTGCTCGCGAAGAGATCAGCGTCATGCGCCTTGTTGGTGCAGAGAATAAATACATCCGCGGTCCATTTATGATCGAAGGTATTATTTACGGGGTATTGTCAGCCATATTTACAGGACTTGCCTTTATTCCAATTACTATGTGGCTTGGTACAAAAATGACTGCGTTTCTAGGGCTTGATTTATGGGCATATTATCGGGCAAATTGTCTACAATTATTCGTCATTACGCTTATCGCGGGCGCGCTCCTCGGGGTCATTGCTAGTTTCTTGGCAACAAAACGATATTTAAGGTAATATAGACAGATATGAAAAAAAGTCCGCAATACATTTTTGTAGTTGGTGGCGTAATTTCCGGAGTAGGGAAAGGGATAACGACCTCCTCGATTGCAAAAATTTTAGCGGACCGCGGCCTCACTGTCACTGCTATCAAAATCGACCCCTATGTCAACGTCGACGCAGGCACTATGAACCCCACCGAGCACGGTGAGGTTTTTGTTTTGCATGATGGTGATGAGACCGATCAAGACATGGGTAACTACGAGCGATTTTTGAACACAACATTGTCGCGCGACAACTATATGACAACTGGTCGTGTGTATCAGAGTGTGATTGATCAAGAGCGCAGTCTCAAATTTAAAGGTAAGTGTGTCCAAGTGGTACCCCATATTCCAATGGAAGTGATTGCGCGTATCAAACGCGCACAAGAAAAAGCGAATGCAGATGTGGTGGTGATAGAAGTAGGCGGGACAGTAGGCGAATATGAAAATATTTTATTTCTTGAAGCAGCGCGCATGCTTGCTATTGGAACACCAAAGTCTGTGCATTATGTGATGGTGTCATATCTGCCAATCCCGTCGAAAGTCGGGGAGATGAAAACAAAACCAACACAGCATGCAGTGCGTGCGCTCAACGCATCCGGTATCCAACCAAATATAATCATTGCGCGCAGTGAAAAACCTCTTGATGAAAAACGAAAAGAAAAGTTATCATTTTTCTGTAATATTTCTGCCGACAGAATTATTTCTGCACCAGATATCGACAGTGTGTATGATGTGCCAATCAATTTCGAAAAAGAAGGATTGGGGGATCTTTTGCTTGCAGACATGGGGATGAAGAGAACAGGCGGTGAGCGATTAAAAGGGTGGAGTGCCTTTGCGAAAAAAGTGCATACGGTGAAAAAAGAAGTTCGAATTGCGGTTGTGGGAAAATATTTTGATACAGGAAAATTTGTGCTGACGGATTCGTATTTGTCCGTGATTGAAGCAATAAAATATTCTGCGTATCAAGAAGGACGAAAACCCGTGCTCGAGTGGCTCTCCGCAGAATCATTTGAAAAAGATTCGAAACAATTAAAAAAATTGAGTAAGTACGACGGTATTTTAATTCCAGGAGGATTTGGTACTCGCGGTATTGCCGGTAAACTTGCCGTGATCAAATATGCACGCGAGCATAAGATTCCATATTTTGGCTTGTGTTACGGTATGCAATTGTTGGTTATCGAATATGCGCGCAGTGTGCTTGGTTTAAAAGACGCATCATCGCGAGAAATTGATCCGAAAAGTAGTAATTTAGTCATCGATACGATTCCCGAACAAGTACAAAAATTAGCAGACGGCAATTATGGTAACAGTATGCGGTTGGGCGAATGGCGCGCAAAACTCACGAAAGGAACAATTGCATATGATGCCTATAAATCTAGCACCATCACCGAGCGTCATCGTCATCGGTACGAAGTAAATCCTGAATATGTCGATCAGCTAAAAGAAAAAGGTCTTATATTTTCAGGTACGTCTATGGATGGATCTTTGATGGAAATTGCTGAATTGCCGAAAAAGGCACATCCCTTTTTTCTCGCCGTGCAATTTCATCCGGAATTCCTCGCACGGCCGCTTAGCCCGCACAAACTTTTTACTGCCTTTGTTAAAGCTTGTGTGAAAAAAAGTAAAAATACTTAAACTAATTAACATTTAGGTGTATTTTACCCATTCTTTTGAAATAAAAGTGGTACAATAGGTGTATATAAATAAGTACGAATACTATGCACACGCCGCCTCCTTACAAAGAAGAACGACCTTGGGGTTCATTCGAACGATTTGCCAATAATGAGCAAGTTACCGTTAAATTACTTACCATAAAAGCCGGTGAGGCATTTAGTTTGCAGTCACACAAAATGCGTGATGAGTTTTGGCGAGTAATTAGCGGTGATGGATTTATTACACTTGGTGAGGAACGAGTACCGATTGTTGTCGGAAGTGATTATAGTGCGCCACGAGGTACCAAACACCGAGTTGAAGCTGGAATGACAGACGTACTTATGCTCGAAATAGGACGAGGAAATTTTGATGAACAAGATATTATTCATTTTGAAGATCGGTATGGTCGCACTGATCCGCAATAACTTTTAATTTACTGTAGGATTCATGTCGCTCCTTGCAACAATTATTGTCGTCATCATCTTTAACACCATAGTGGCTGTTGCTGCGCTTATGCTTTTTGATATGTATAAGCAGTCAGCAAAGAAGTCTACTAAAAAACAAAATAGTGTCGAGCGACATCACAAAAATCCTGTGCTCGCACCTCACCCTGATCATCCATGGGAATCGTACAGCACCTTTAATCCAGGTGCAGTGTTGGATGATGATGAGCAAGTGCACTTACTCTATCGTGCGATGGGTGATGATGGGGTTTCGCGTATGGGGTATAGTAAAAGTGAGGACGGGTTTCATTTTGGTGAAAAAATCGGTTATCCGGTATTTTCTATGCAGAGTCCACGAAAAATGCATCCAACCATAATCAGACGTCCTGACCCAGTGATGTATCCATCTGGAGGAAGTTGGGGAGGATGTGAAGATCCACGCATTGTGCGCATTGGCGATACCATATATGTTACCTTCAATGCATTTGATGGGTGGGATTTTATTCGCATGGGGTGCGTCTCTATTAATGCAAAAGATTTTTTTGAGAAAAAATGGAACTGGAGCCAGCCGATGCTTATCTCACCGCCAGGTGAGTTGCATAAAAACTGGGTATTATTTCCAGAAAAAATTAATGGCAAATTTGCAATTCTCCACAGTATTTATCCAGAGATTTCTATTGAGTATGTAAATCGTCTTGAAGATCTTGCAAGTGGTGTACAGGTCATCAAAAGCCCTTGGAAAGACCGTATTCCCAGAGATAGTTGGGATACTTGGCTCCGAGGCGCAGGACCACCACCATTACGCACTGAGCGCGGGTGGCTCGTCTTGTATCACGCTATGGATGCGTCTGATCCTAATCGCTACAAGTTGGGAGCTTTTTTGCTTGATTTCCATGATCCAACTAAAATTCTTGCTCGCGCACCGGAACCGCTCCTTGTGCCTGATATGTGGTATGAAAACGCAGAGCCCGGCATTGTCTATGTGTGTGGTGCACTCATTAAAAAAGATACTCTTTTTATCTATTACGGTGGTGGTAATAAATATGTCTGTGTTGCAACGGCGCCACTTGATCATATTCTCAATAAATTAGTCGCAGTGTGATACAATTTTATTAGCATTTTATTTTTTCTATGTTTACTATTAAACGAGATACGCACAATCCACTCTTATCACCACGTAACGAACGTGATTTTGAAGCAGCGGGTGCATTTAATTGGTCGCCTGCGATTGAAGGAGATACAACGTATGTAGTGTATCGTGCACAAGGTGACCCCATGTTCCATGAAGGTATTCGTATGTCGCTCTCTTCAATTGCTATTGCTGAGAGTATAGATGGCACTCATTTTACAGATCGCCGACAATATATAAAACCAGAAGAGGAATGGGACAAGTTTGGTTGTGAAGATCCACGAGTCACGCGTATCGGTGATACAAATTATATTTTTTATACAGGACTTTCAGAGTACCCATTTGGGCCTAATGGTATTCGCATTGCGATGGTCAAAGCGGATAAAAACATGAAGATTTTAGAGAAACATCCTGTCACGCCATTTAATGCAAAAGCGATGGGACTTTTTCCTAAAAAAATAAATGGCAAATTTGCCGCATTGCTCACCCCAAACACCGATCTTCCACCATCAGATATTTGCTACGTTGAATTTACGAAAGAATCCGATATGTGGTCACAAGAATTTTGGGACAAGTGGTACGCAGATCTCGCATCTCATGTCGTACCGCTTCGCAGAGGTGACAATGACCATGTTGAGCTCGGTGCACCACCAGTCTATACCTCAAAAGGGTGGCTCGTGATTTACTCGCACATTCAAAACTATCGCGGAGGCGGAACGCCGACATTCGGTATTGAATTTGTATTGCTTGATTTAAAAAATCCGCAGAAAATTATTGGACGTACGAAAGGTTCGGTATTTGCCCCAGAGGAGCATTATGAAAAAGTTGGTCATGTTGGCAATATCGTGTTTCCATCAGGCGCGCTCGTACGAGGTAAAATATTAGAAATATATTATGGTGCCGCAGATACACATTGCTGTATTGCTCGTGCAAATCTCGGCAAGGTAGTAGATGCACTGTTGCGCAAAGAAGAATTATTTACGCGTAGCCGTCACAATCCAATCCTTGCCCCACGTGAGGGTATCGCATTTGAAGCGCATGGTGCAATAAATCCTGCAGTGGTTGATATTGATGGCACGATGCATATTTTGTATCGAGCAATTTCAAATGACAATGTCTCGACAGTTGGCTATGCGACAAGTAAGGACGGGCTCACGATTGACGAGTGCTTCAAAGAACCAATTTATCTTCCTCGGGCAGATTTTGAAAAGCCAGGTGGTTGTGAAGATCCTCGTACGGTGATTGTTGATGAGAGAATAATCATGATGTATACCGCATTTGATGGCAATAATGCGCGCGTTGCGGTCACTTCGATTGCAGTAACAGATTTTCTTAAGAAGAAATGGAATTGGGAAATGCCGATTAAATTAACGATTCCCGGAGTCTTCGACAAAGATGGTGGCATGATTCCGAAAAAATTTAATGGCAAGTATTTTGTCTTTCATCGCATTGATGACAATATTTGTGGTGACTTTGTCGACTCGCTTGATTGGAAAGATGAATCGATTAATACCTGTATTCCATTACTACATCCACGTCCTGGTATGTGGGATGGTGCAAAAGTGGGGATTGCAGGGCCTCCGATTGAAACAAAAGAAGGATGGTTACTTCTCTATCACGGTGTCTCACCAACACGACATTATCGCGTGGGGGCAATATTGCTTGATCTTAAAGATCCAACAAAAGTATTGGCCCGAACCGCGACACCTCTTTTTGAACCAAAAGAAAAATATGAATTAGAGGGGGCAATGTCCGGCGTTGTCTTTCCGTGTGGTGTTGTTGCTCGCGGTAAGACTATGTTTGTTTATTACGGCGCGGCAGATTTGGTGACCGGCGCAGCAACGGCAGATATTAAAACTATTTTAGACACGCTTTCACTTTAATTATGGATCACATTTCTCCTGCGAATATTAAGTTGGTTGTCTTTGATATAGATGGCACGCTTGCACCAAGTAAAAGCCCTGTTGAGCACGACATGGCGTTGTTACTCGCACAATTATTGAACAAAAAATTAGTTGCCGTTATGTCAGGTGGTTCTTATAAGCAAATTAGTGAACAATTTGTTGCGTCGTTACCTACAGATATCGATTACAAAAATCTATTTATTTTTCCAACGTGTGGGACAAGTATGTATACATTTGAACAGGGAATATGGAAGGAACGATATGCAGATCATTTTGAGAGTGAAGAAAAAAAGATGATTATGGATGCACTTAAACAAGCACTCGATGGAGCAGGATACGTACAACCAGCGCAAATATTTGGGGAGATTATCGAAGACCGTGATTCACAGATTACTTTTTCTGCACTTGGTCAATTAGCACCGCTTGATTTAAAATCTACATGGGATCCAGATCGATCAAAACGCGCGCATATTATCGAACTCCTTCAATCAAATATCCCAGGATTTGAAGCACGAATTGGTGGGACAACCTCTATCGATATTACTCGCACGGGGCGTGATAAAGCATTTGGTATTGACGCAATTGTCCGCGAACTCGGTGTACCTATTTCCGAAATGGTTTTTGTCGGCGATTCTCTCGGTGCTGGTGGAAATGATGAGTCCGTGAAAAAGACAGGCATCGCTACTGTCGCCGTTGCTGATCCTGATGAGACCGCTGTGTTTATCAAAACATTTTTGTAAAACATATAAAATTAAAAAGAGCGGCGCCCTACGGGCGCCGCTCTTTTTAATTATTTAAAGCGTTTCAAGAATGCTTTATTGTTTAATTTGCACCACTTGGTGATCCTGACGAATCGCCTGCGGGCATCTTGAGTTCGATGTTCACGCCACCATTATCACTTACAGGTTTCTTGTGGGAGGTAAACCACCAGACACCAACACCGACAATGATTACTAAGATGATAACGAGAAGGGTCGTATTGGTACCTGAATTATTTTCCATAAAATAGAGTGATTAGTTACTAATTACTGAGACACTTTTTTCACCTTTCGTATTGTTTTCTTTGCAGCTTTTTTCATCGCAGTGCCAGCACTACGAGACGCTTTTTTGCCTGCGTGTTTTGCGATACCACGCCATTCTTTTTTTATATTTTGTACCGCGAGTGCAAGTTCTGCAGGAGCGATATGTTTAGCTTTTTTATACGTGGCTTCGACATCATGCACTATCTTTTCAAAGACCGGAGCGGTCACTTCTTTTGCCGTCTCCATTTTTTCGATAATCTCACCTTTCATTTTTACCACCCACCCTTTGATGTTTTTTCTGTTCGCTTTTCCTTTAGGGCCAAACAATAAGTATGCGGCAGCCGACAATGCAGCAACGCTTGCTAGTGCGACGACAGTACTTCCTCCCGAGAATGATTTTTTTGCCATATACATTTCTTGGTTATCTGGTAATACAGTCAGTATACGCTTTTTTCTTGCAGAAACTATTTTTTATGGCGCTTTTTTGCAAACAATAGATTAAAAACCACACTCTCTCGAACTTTCGCGCCAAGTGCGGCAACTTCGTCGCTTGCGTGTTCAACTTTTTCTTTCAGGAGTGCAGTCGATGCACGCACATCATGAAGGATGCGAATCAAATAATAGAGCGCGATACTGCCTAATAGGGTAAAAATAATAACCGCGATAGTCGTGATAAAGAAAAAGATGTTTGCCTGAGCGAGTGTTTCCATGGGTATAGTATAGCAAGAATTGAAGACATATTAAAAAGAGCGGCGCCCGTAGGGCGCCGCTCTTTTTAATGGTACAGCTATTATGCTGCCGCTTCTTCCTTCACTTCTTCTACTGGTGCAGCAACTTCTTCAGTTGCAACAGGAGCAGGATGTGCACAGTGTTCACACACCATAACACCGTCTACCATTTTCATCTCATTTCCACATGTAGGACACTTTGTTGTTTCTTCCATTGTATATTGGTTATTTAGTAAAAGAGCTTTGAGTATAGCATTGCTTTACTCAAATACCTATTCATTAGTCGATAAAGGTGAGTGCTTTTCCTTTCTTGCCACCACGACCGGTACGGCCGATGCGGTGGATGTAATCATCATGGGTTGCAGGAATATCGTAGTTGATGACGTGAGAAATATCTCTGACATCGATACCACGCGCCGCGACATCCGTTGCAACAAGAATTTGGATACCGTCGCCCTTGAATGCTTCGAGTGCGCGTGAACGTTTGCTTTGATTTTTGTCACCGTGAATTGATTCTGATTTGAAGCCTCGCGCAATCAAATCTTTGTGGAGTTTTTCAACGCCATGTTTTGTTTTGCCGAAAATAAGCACCTTAGAAAAATCAGTTTGAATCAAGAGGTCATGGAGTGCATCAATTTTATTTTTTCCTTTTTCAACACGCACGACATCTTGTTCAACAGACTTTGCGGTGTCGCCAGTTTTGACCGAAATGCTGATTGGATCGCGCAAGAAATCTTTGATAAGTGCTTCAACCTCGCGAGACATCGTTGCAGAGAAAAAGAGCGTGTGACGATCTTTTGGCATACGAGACATCATATATTTCATATCCGCGATAAATCCCATATCAAGCATGCGGTCTGCTTCATCAAGTACGACTGATTTAAAAGTCGAGAGATCAAGCGCTTTGCGTTCCATTAAGTCTTTGATACGTCCTGGAGTGCCGATGACAAAGTTGTGTGAACGGCGAAGTCCTTGCAATTGTTTACCGATATATGAACCACCGACCGTACAGACAGAAAAAATACGAAGTCCTCGTGCGAAGCCGATCAATTCTTCTTCGATTTGCTGTGCGAGTTCTCGGGTTGGGACCACGATGAGTACTTTTTCTGCTGGATTTTTAATCACCTTGTTTAAAAGGGGAATAAGAAATGCTGCCGTTTTACCGGTTCCTGTGTTTGCAATACCGACAATATCTTTTCCTTGCAAGATGTGCGGAATGGTCCGATCTTGAATCGGCGTCGGGACAGTGTATCCTTTCGTAATAATATTTTGCTTCAATCGTTCATCCACGAGAAAATCACTGAACATGTGTTCAGGTTTGAAATCTGGTATGACTTCAGTAATAACCGCTTTGTTGATATAGCGGGAGACGTCTATTTTACTACCGACGAAACGGCTACGGCCGCTTCCGCCGTTTCGCTTTCCTCCAAATGAAGAAGGTCGGCGACTAAAAGAGTTGCCACCACCTGTTGATGGTCGCTTTGCGAAATTGCTTCCGCCTTGTTTTTTATACATTATTGGTTCGGAGCCACTGTTAGAATATAAATGTAAGGTGGCTCGGTCTCGAAGTTTTCCAATAAAGACAAATAAATGTGCGTATTGCGCCTCTATATTTCTGAAGCAGTGCTTCTGAAACAAAAACTAATGAGATTTACTTACTCATCCATAATAGCCTAAAACACGATTTTTGTCAAATTCCTTAGTTGAATTCAATTAAAATATCTCGGAAATTTTTAATTTTGTCATTTTTATCCAGTTCAATCTTTTCTTTTTTATATAGTGCGAGCCGCTCTTTCCGATGTGAAGGTGAGACCCAGATATGTCCATCTGCATACACAATCCGATGGAAGGGGATATTTTTGACGCCATTGTCATATGCTTTTCCCAAAATTGTTGTGATGCTTTGTGCGGCAATGCTACCTGCGCCTGCCGCACGTGCAATTCTGCCGTAGGTCGTCACTCGACCTTTTGGGATGCTTAATGCGATTTTGAGAACGCGGTCGGAGAAGGTTTGCATAAAATGATTCAGAATCTGCCTATTGTCGATTTTCTTTGCAAAGCTGGGAGACTAGGGGTCGCCCGCGACTAAAACTTTTTCGTCAAAAAGTTTTGTCTGGGCACCGCCTCACGATTTTTCGAAGCGAAAAATAACGTTCCGGCGTTCGAATCCTAGTCGCGAGTGAAGCAGTTCACTCGCTTCCCGCAGCAAAATAAGCATCGCTTATTTTTGCTGCGGGACTAGGATTCGAACCTAGATGACACGATTCAGAGTCGCGTATCCTACCATTAGATGATCCCGCAATATTTAATCAAACCATTTATGAGGTAACCGAAAAATTGTGATCCTGTAATATTTTTGACTCACTTACTCTACATTATTTTCAGGATTTTTCAACTTGGATATATAAAAATGAGGGATTTTCATTAATGAAAATCCCTCGTGTTGTTGTCTTAAATTGTCGAATAAATCATACCGGCGTATGAAATTTTTGGACCAGCGACTCGAAACCATTGTAGAGCGTTTTTGAAGCGTCGTTCAAAAGCAGGTCTGTCTTTTGTTGTTTTAAAATCAGCACGAAGTGAGGTCATTATTTCTAACCATAATAAGTGCCATTCGTGAGAAGTTAATTCCGCGAGTATCCGTTTTTGTGGTTGTGTTTCAACAATGGTTTTTCCATTTGTTATTGGAACATCTTTGGGCACTATTTTCATGTTGTTTGAATTTAGGTGCATTCTAGACATTTTTCATCTCCTTGTCAAAGGTATCAACAATTGCTTTTAGGTAAATCTGTTACAATATATTTTATATGAAGCAACTTCGTTTAGAATCACTCGCAGATGGTATTTTTGCCATCGTCATTACCTTGCTCGTATTCCATATTCGACTTCCTGAATTACCCGTGAATGCAGGGGATGGTGCAATTTGGAATGCAATATTTGATATGCGTACACTCTTTGCAAGTTACGTACTTTCATTTGCGGTGCTCTTTACCTATTGGCGTGCCCACCATTTTATTGCATCTGTATACGCAAAAGGAATTGATCAGATGTTTGTGAATATCAATGCGGTCTTTTTTGTGCTTGTTGCACTCGTGCCATTTTCTGCAGATATGCTCGGTAGATATAGTAAGTCACCGCTTGCGATTATGATTTTTTCTTTTAATATCGTCTGTATTGGTGCGGTGCTCTATTGGATGCGGACATATGCAAAACGTGCACAGACAATTGAAAATCAAGATATATCTCCTTCCGAAGAACGTCATGCCATGATGCGCATTATGGTGCCAATGTTCACTGCATTATTTGCGGTAATCATTGCGACATACAATACAGACGTAGCACTTGTTGTTCTTACTGCTGGTATTTTATTTAATTTGTCTCGCAGAAGTACTCACGTCACCACGCGGATGCTCGGCATTGTCTTTGTTGATTTTAAAGAGAATTAAAATTAGTCCGACCTTTGTCGGACTCCGACGACGGTCGGAGTAGGTAGCAAGTAGCAAGGGAGATAATTCAGCAAGAAAAATATGACAGATAAGGCATTTCAAAAATTAGTCTTTGACTTCTATAAAAAGAATAAGCGCTCATTTCCTTGGAGGGAAACTAAAGATCCATATGCGATCTTTATTTCAGAGGTGATGCTGCAGCAGACGCAGGCGCCGCGTGTGGTGGCAAAGTTTGTTGCGTTTATGAAAAAGTTTCCGACGGTACAAAAACTTGCGAAGGCAAAAGATTCGGACATTATCCGAGAATGGCAAGGGCTTGGGTATAATCGTCGCGCACTCAATTTGGTGCGTGCAGCACGGGAGATGGTCACGAGGCACAATGGTGCCGTGCCGCGCGGTACAGAGGCATTGGTCGCACTTCCTGGTATTGGTCCATACACCGCAGCTGCTATCCGCTCATTTGCATTTAATAGTAATGCGGTAGTTATTGAGACAAATATTCGCTCGGTATGTATCCATTATTTTTTCCCGGAGCGACTGACAAAAGTAACCGATGCAGAGTTGTTGCCGATTATCGAGCGGACATTTCCAAAAGGGAAGGCGCGCGAGTGGTATGCAGCGCTCATGGATCTTGGTGCAAAGTTAAAAAAAGAAGGCAAGGGAAGTCCATCGAGAACAAAAGTGTATACGAAACAATCTACGTTTAAAGGTTCAAATCGCGCACTTCGAGGGATGATACTACGAGAAGCAGCGCGGAACTCTTTTGTTGCAAAAGAGTTCCGCGCTGTAGGTTATGCCGGCAATCAAATCCGTCAAGGTATAGCCGACCTGATCAAAGAAGGATTTATTGTACAAAAAAGAGGGAAAATATACTTGAAATAAATTATAAAATCCGGCGTATGCCGGATTTTATAATAGTTGACGGATATATTTATATATGATACAATATAGAAAACAAAAAATCAAAAATCATGGAACTAAAAAAATCACATAATACTCAATTTTGGATTACTGCAGGGATGATCGCTATTCTTGTAATAGGTCTGATATTTTGGGTGACTTCGTACGACACTTTACAGGGAAAGTTTTTATTGATGTGGTTAGCAGCTAGCATCTGGTTTGTTACTTTTATGTTTTTTTGTATTTTCTTGGGAATGCTTATCTATGGAGATGAAAAAGGAAAACCCCTCACTTTTAAAGACCTTAATCCTGATATTGTTTTTTATTTGGAAAAAGAAAGTCTCGACATGAGAAAAAATCTTCTTAAACAGTGGGGGTATTTGTACAGAATTTCTTCCGGAAAGGAATCTTTAATATTAGCAGATTGGGGCCTTTTTGAGGAAGGAGAATATATTAAAGAAGCCAGCACAGAAAAAATTCAGAAAGTATTTACACTTGATATTGGAAAGAAAAAAATAATCAAGAAAAAAGTACCAAATAAATTAATAGTAAAACCTGCTGTTAAGAAACCAAAGAAAAAACCTGTTGTTAAAAAAGAAAAGTAAAAAATAACTTTAATTTAAACTCCCTCATTAGTTTGAGGGAGTTTTTTTATTTCAATCCCAACTGTTCCAAGAGAGATTCTTTTTGTTTTAGGGTAAGTGGTTGAAGAATGTTTGCTGGCACGTGGTCGATTTTAAATGAAAGCAATCGCACGCGTACGAGCTGACGCACGCTGTAACCAAATTTATCACACATACGGCGCACTTGGTGATGCTTGCCTTCGGTGAGGGTAATTCGGAAGCTCGTATTCGTAATCCATTTCACTTGTGCGGGTTTTGTTTTAAATTCTTCAAGCTGGACACCACGCGAAAGCGCATTCAAAAATGTTTGCGTGATTGCCTTGTCGACAGTGACTTCGTATTCTTTTTCATGATCAAATTGTGGTTCGAGTAATCGCTTCGGTACACGGCGATCATTCGTGAGCAAGAGCAATCCTTCTGATTCTTTATCAAGTCGCCCTACCGGCACCACACCGTTTGGAATACGCACCAAGTCTTTGATTTCTTTCTCTTTCATCTTGGTGGTGCGCACTGCGTTTACCGTCACGACACCTCGTGGTTTGTTGTACAAGAAATACTGATAGGGAACTGCCGTTCTATTTTTTACTTCCACATTATCCGTTGGCTGTACCATATCGCCCAACTTTGCCGGTTTACCATTGATAAATACTTTTTTAGCAACAATAAGTTCATCACCTTCACGTCGTGAGGCAAGACCGTTATCGGCTAAATATTTATTGATACGCACTCCTGTTCGAGTTGGTTTGTTATCTGGTGTCTTTGAGTTTGATTGCATAATAGAGTCCTGACAATACCACGATTCCTAAAATAAAGAAAAGGACGCCATAGGAAGAGAAAAATAAGATTGCGCTACCGAGTAATGGCCCAATGATAAATGCGGTCGGTGCAGTGAGTCGGTAAGTAGATAACATGCTCGTATCGCGCTCGCCGATTTGTTTGAAAAAATATATTTCCGCCATACATTCGATAGTTGCAGCACCGATACGAGACAGAAACAATAATCCTGCCCATGCATACAGTGTTGCGTCGGCAAAAAAAGGAACAAGAAGACATGATAATCCCATCACACATAACCCCGAAATCAGTAGCTCTTTTTCTCCAAGATTTGTATCTGCAAGTTTACCAAGCGGATATTGCAATATGACAAATGCCGCGAGCATGACGGTAAACATAATACCGACCTCTTCCCAAGAAAATCCTAAATGTTTTACAAGGTATACGGGAAGAAACACAATCATCCATGAATAAAAAAGTTGGAGAATAAAATTAACGGATGCAATGTTGCGTAAGTTTTTATTGGCGAGGAGGGCACTGATCCCGTGTCTAAAAGAAATTGTTTTGTATACAGGATTTTTATAGCCACGCAATTTGCTGCCGAGGAATAAAAACGTACAGAGAACAAATACCATCGAGAGGCCATAGAGCATTGTAAACCCATAATGCGCTAAGATGTAGCCGGAGATAAGCGGTGCAAACATCCATGCAATATTTAAGACAGTGAGATAAATACCCCGCATACGTCCTGTTTCTGATGGAATAGGGTTGACGTGTTCAATAAAAAGATCAAATGCGTACATGATTGCAGAGTTGGTGGCAAGATACGCGACGAAGGCACCAATGATAAGTATTGGCCCTGATCCTTGGCCGATAAAAAATAAGGCGAATAAATTCACCATTAAAAACAAAAGCGCGTATTGTCGATTGCCGATGTTGCGGATGATGCGAGGAGCAAGTCCAAGCATGACGAGTGCGCAAAAAGCCCCCACACTGTAGATGAGACCAATCCACACTTCAGGAACAAAGTGACCAAGATACGTTGAGTTGATGTATGCCGCAAGTGCGCCTTGCAATCCGAAACAAAAACTTGCGATGTAGATGTACTTTGTAAATTTTGAGTGACGGAACATGATATAAGTATACGGTATACAGTATCAAGTATGAAGGGGGAAACAGTCCTTTGTGTCATTCCGGACACGAGTCCGCGAAGTTTGATCCGGAATCCATTGCGGAAAATAAAAAAGCCCAACCATATTTGGAAGGGCTTTAAATTTTTTGTCCGCGTTATTTTTTTTCGATCGGTTCTAATTGGTCATGAGGAAGGAGTGAATTTAACGACACTCTTGTTTGTTCCCATGTAGATGGATACTGGTTGTAATTTCCTGCAACCATTGATCGGATTGCTCTTTTTATCGCAAGAACTGAGTACTCGTTCAATCCCATCGCTTTGAGCATTGAGGCGGTTGAGTAAAGGGCAAGTATGTCTGTGCCGGTACTTTCTGTGTATATTTTTGTGAAGAATTTTTGCAGAGCTTCGATAATTTTTATCGGGTCTGTTTCTTTGTGTAGATGACTGAGAATTTCAAGATTGTTTTCCATGGGTTTATTTTTTAGTTTATGAGGTTTGTATATATGATAGCATATTTTACTATAAAAGTCAAGTAAAATATCCTTATAAATAAAGGGGATTTAAGAAGGTTAGCCTGGATCCCGGATCGAGTCCGGGATGACACAAACCTCACCCCAGCCCTCTCCTGCAAAGGAGAGGGGGCCGGACAACACAAAGAGGAGCAGGCAAAGCCTGCTCCTCTTTGTGTTTATACTAAATACTGTATACCGAATACTTTATACCGATAGCAACACGGGGATAACGAGCGGTCGCTTTGCTGTTTTTTGGAATAAGAATTTCGTCATTGTTTCTGCGACGATGTCTTTGACGGCATCAAAGTCATTTTGATTTGCGCGCGCATTGTCTTCGATTGTTTTCTTCACGAGTAATCGCGCTTCACGGAGTAGTTCCTGATTTTCTTTCAAATACACGAATCCGCGAGAAATAAGATCTGGAGATTTTTTCAATTTGCCTTGTGCGTCGAGTACGGCAACAACCACGAAAATACCGTCTTGGGCGAGTGCTTGGCGATCACGGAACACAACACCTTGTTCGTCCGATACAGAGAGTCCATCGACGGCCATCGGCGCTGACGGCGCTTTTTCTTTTAAGACGACTAATTTCTCGCCATTATTTTGGATTTCAATAAGTGAGCCATTATCTGGTACTGCAATATGATTTTCTGGCATCCCAAGTCCCATTGCAAGATCCGCATGTAATCGCAACTTATAGTGCCATCCGTGAATCGGAACAAAGAATCTTGGTTTTAATTTGCGGTGTAGCCACTTGATATCTTCTTGGTTGCCGTGTCCTGTCGCGTGAATATGATCTTCACCGGTTCGGTAGCTGATGATTTTGACGCCTTGTCGCGCAAGATTGTCTTTTACTTTCGTCACTGCGATTTCGTTTCCTGGAATAACTGATGCGGAGAGAATAATGGTGTCTCCTTTTTTGAGTTGGAATTTTTTGTGCGTTTTATTTGCAACACGAGAAAGTGAGGCAAATTCTTCGCCTTGTGCACCGGTCATCAAAATAATTATTTTATGCGCAGGATATTTGTCGACATCTTCAATATTGATGAGGGTGTCTTTTTTTGGCGTAAACAGGCCTGCTTGGATACAAATTTCCAAGTTTGTTTTCATAGAACGTCCTTCGAGGACTACTTTTTTGCCGAGTCGTTCTGCAATTTCTACGATTTTTGCAAGACGGGTGATGTGTGACGCGAATGCAGCAATAATAATGCGGCCGTCGGTACGCGTGATAATGCGCTCAAGTCCTTCGTGCACTTTGTATTCAGGAAGTGAAAATCCTTCATTATCGATATTCGTTGAATCCGTGAGCAAGAGCAATGTTTTTTCTTTGTCGAATATCGCATACTCTTTTTCTTCACTTGTCGTTGCAACGCCGTCAACTTGGTCGAGCTTGTAATCGCCTGGCGTTACGATATTGCCGTACGGTGTTTCAACAATAAGTCCCATTGAATCTGGAATCGTGTGGGTGACGCCGAAGAATCGCAAATGCATATTACCGACACGAATGCGATCTGTTTTTTCTACGATATTAATATTGAGCGCAGCAAGGCTCGGATAATCTTCCTGACGTTTTTTGATCATGAGTGTCGTTAGATATCGAGAATAAATTGGTGGATTACCGATGCGATTTGCAACAAGTGCAATACCACCTGTGTGGTCTAGGTGACCGTGCGTCACGATCATGGCGCGGATTTTGTCCTTACGTTCTTCGAGGTAGGTTGTGTTTGGAATGATGTAGTCAACGCCTGGTGTGTCATCAGTTTCAAATTGCATACCCGCATCGATAACAATGATGTCATCCGCTGTTTCAATGACGGTCATGTTCTTGCCGATTTCTTCAACACCCCCAAGAGGAATAATACGGATATCACCTGGAGCGATAGGAGGGATTTGTATTTGTGGTGCGCGTTTTTTGATGTGCGTGTAACTTGCACTTCGAGAAAGTTTCATTCGTGGCGGATGGCTAGATGAACTACCGTGTGATTTTGAACGACGAGGAGGAAGCGCTGGTTTTGTCGCAGATGCTGTCACGTGCTGTGGAGGGCGTGCTTGCGTATGCGTGTGGTGCGTCGGTCGTTTGTAGGCAATCCGAGTAGGGTCGTTTGCTGTTTTCATTAGTGCTGACTGCAACGATGAACGCTGTTCTGGCGTTTTTTGTAGTGGAGGGCGAACTTGCGATTGAGCTGTGCCTACTGGTCGTGGTCCTTGTGGGTTATATGGACGTCGAAATGGGCCGTTTGATGGACGGCGAGGAAAATGGCGTTTTGGGCCGAGGGGTTGAGATGGTTGTGATGGGGGCATGAGTGATTATGTTAATTAATAGGCGCTATTTGATTTTTGTTTTTTGCAAAAAATTTCCAAACACTATCGGTGCGTACATACCAGGTGTATGCGTTGCGGAACTGTTCTCCTTGATAGGTGCTTGCGGTTGGAGTGAAGTTGTTGATTTGTTTTTGCATAATATAGATAGCGTCTGGTTCATACAAAAATACTGCGGGTGCATCTTTCACTAATAGTTGCTCGAGTGAGCTATAGAGTGTTTTTGCTTTTGCTTGATCGGTTTCTTTCGGTGCGGATTCAAGTATCGAGTCTACTTTTGTATTCGCATACAACGCAACATTGAGTCCTGGGTCATTTCGTTCACCTGAGTGCCAAAACGAATAAAGATCTGCTGGTGTGTTTACAATTTGACCAAAAAGCAAGGCTTCATATTCACGTGGTCGGATGATTGTCTGATTTAAAATACCTACTTCGTACACTTTGAGTTCAACGCTCATGCCGATTGCTTCCAAATCTTGTTTGACGAGTTCTGCTGCTTTGCGGAGTTCAGGTGCATCACCTGTCGAGATAGAGAAGGCGAGGCGAGTGCTCCCTTTTTTAAGGATGCCGTCGGTATCTTTTGTGTATCCAGCTTTTGTGAGTATGTTTTTTGCAGCATCCGCGTCTACCTTCTGCGGCGTAATGGAACCATCTTTAAACATTTCTGGGATTGGTCCTTGCGCAACGTGGCCATAACCCAATAATACTTCATTTACGATTTGTTGTTTATCAACGGCGAGATTAATTGCATCAATGACAGCGCGATCGGTAAATAACGGTGCTTGTGATTGATTAAAAAATAAAGAAAAAATTCGTGGCAGTGGTGAGTGCGTAATGGTGTACTTTTCTTGTGCGAGAGCTTCTGTTTTTTCTGGTGAAATATTACTGATCATATCGACATTGTTGCCGGTAAATCCTGCAACAAGGTCTCGTTCATTTGTGTACACAATAAAATCAAGATGTTCAATATATGCACGACCTGGTGCAAAATGAGAAAATGCGCGAAGTGCATATTTTGTCGGCGTACCTTCGCTGTTATTTGTAATCTTACTTATTTTATAAGCACCACTGCCGATTGCTTGTTCGTTCAAATTAGTAAGCGCAAATGTATCTGCGGTAACATTCTCCCATACATGTTTTGGTAAAATACCTACTGTTGCACTTTCGAGAAATGGTGCAAATGGTTGTTTGAGTGTAAAGACGACGGTTTTTGCATCTGGCGCAGCTACCTCGATACCTTCAAAAAGGGGGCGCTTCGGACTTTTAATGAGTGGATCTTGGATTTTAGTAATAGTGTAAACAACATCATCTGCAGTGAGTGCTTTACCATCATGAAAAGTAAGTTTGTCGCGCAAAGTAAATGTGTACACTAAGCCGTTTGGAGAGACGGTGTAGCTTTGTGCTGCGTCAGGTGTAAGTGTACCTGTTTCATCTTTATGTATGAGTCCACTGTAGACCACAGAGGTAAGTGTTTTGTCTGCTTCTGAAATTGCGAGCACAGGGTTGATGAATCTCGGTGTACCGACGATACCAGCTCGAACCGTGCCGCCGTGTGCAGGTATTTTGACGATGAAATGATTATTGATAGCGACGAGTATTGAAAAAGTGGTAATACCAAGCGCTATAATAAGACCAACAAACAAAAACCATTCGCGTTTAGTAAGCCCGCGCATTGCTTCGCGGAGTTCTGTTTTTGAGGGCATACGCCACTTCTTTATAGATTGTAAGAGAGTGCTCATGTGAGTTTAAAAGAGAGAGAAATCTGCACGAAGCAGATAAAAAATATCTTTTTAGTAATTAAGAGTTGAGTTTAGAGAAAAACTGCAATACCTGCAGTGAGTATGAACAAAATGCCTACCACCATAGAAAAATAGAAGAGCGCTTTTTCAAAGCCACGCTTCGTGTGGAATGCGGAAATGTCGTCAGAACCACCGAATGCACCACCTGCACCTGCAGAGGATGGTTGGAGGAGAATAGAAACGACAAGCACTATGGAGAGAACAATTTGTATATAAGGGAGAATCGAGAAAAACGTACTCATGGGGATTATGATAGCATGACGGGGTGTTTTTTGCAATTTCAACCAAGTGATATAGTTTTTAATTAGAAAAAAAATACGAAGTATCATATACTACTATTACCATATATGTTCAACCGTCACTTTTTCAAAATGTTCCTTGGGCTTATTGGCATGATATTGCTTGGGCTCATTACGCTCGTTTTGGTTAATTTTTACGAGAAAGATTCTGCACCTGTTCGTATTCCAGAGACACAATTGTGATTTTTTTTATACTCAAAAAATCACGTATCAAAGATTATTAAGCGCAGCTTAATAATTTTGAGACGCTGATTCCCAAACTAACAGGCCTGGCCTGTTAGGTTTTTGACACAAATAGGTATTTTATGCTACTATCTTTTGGTGCCGTAGACAGCAGGGGACGCAAGTCTTAATATCCTGCCGAGGTCGAAATCATCCGCGTTAGCGGATTTCGTCTGCGATACGGCCGGCTCCAATTAAGGAGTGCGGCTATTTATTTTAGAAAAATAACGAGTGGAACGAGTATATTTTTCTTACCCAGCACTTAGCGCAGTTACCTCTTTTTTAATTAATGAAAGAGAATTGGTCCAAAGTAAGGATCATTAAGTAATCTGTTTGTAAGTACGCTAAGTGCTGGGTGAAGATTTTTATACTTCACTTCATTTCGTTAAAAATCATTCAATTATGGCAATTACTAAAGAAAAAAAGAAAGCGCTTATCGGAGAACTCGATACGTTGCTTGGTGCAAGTGATTCGCTCGTCTTTGTCTCTTTCAACAAATTAACGGTGAAAGATGCAAATGAGCTCCGTCGCATGCTCTTGGCAGTAAATGTCGGCTACAAAGTTGCAAAGAAAACTCTTTTGAAGCGATCACTCGCGAACAAAAAAGTAGAAGGCACCCTCGCTGACTTGCCAGGAGAAATCGGTGTCGCATTCCTTAAGGGAGGCGAAGATATCACCGCTCCAGCTCGAGAAGTGTACAGTTTCTTGAAAGCTCATAAAGATGTCGTTCGCATCGTCGGCGGTATCTTTGAAGGAGTATATAAAGATGAGGCTGCGATGATGTCGATTGCGACAATCCCACCTCGAGAAGTCATGTACGCGCAGTTTGTCCAACTTATCAATTCGCCTATACAGCGATTTGTTATCGGTTTGAATCAAATCGCTGTAGTCAAAAGTTCTTAAAGTTATAAAGTTCATAAAGTATTCCGAATCGCGATTGCTTTATAACTTTACAAACTTTTAACATTATAACTAATAAATTATTTATGGAAGAAACAAAAACAATCCCAGCAAAATTCAAGGACATCATTTCAACTGTTGAAACTATGTCAGTCGCTGATCTTCACGAACTCGTGCAGACACTTGAAGCACACTTTGGTGTGTCAGCAAATGCAGTTGCCGCAGCTCCAGCAGGAGCAGCAGCGGGTGCAGCAGAAGAAAAAGATGCATTTACTGTTGTCTTGGCCTCTGCAGGTGAACAAAAAATCGCCGTTATGAAAGTTATCAAGGAAGCTCTCGGTTTGGGTCTTAAAGAAGCAAAAGACCTCGTTGATGGCGCACCTATGACTATCAAAGATAATGTGAAGAAGGCAGAAGCAGAAGACATGAAGAAGAAGATTGAAGAAGCGGGAGGAAAAGTCGAGTTAAAGTAAAACAAAAAATCCCACTTCGGTGGGATTTTTTGTTTTCTGTCGACTTTTCCTCCGGCTTGGGAGGTGGTCGAGGAACGGTAGTTCCTCGTGTAGGAGAGCAGCGAGTCCTCGAGCGTTGAGAACTGTGGGTTCTCAAGGAGGAGCATAGCGACGACGGTTGGTGGGAAAGTGGAATTAAAGTAATCAATCTGCTAATACAAAAAACTTCCATATTGGGAGTTTTTTGTTTGTTTTTGTCTAGTTGCATGGAGACTCACTTCTCTTTATACTACTGTTCATGATAGAAACTCTAGGAAAGCTGTTCGGATCGCAAGCACGAGTGAAGGTAATGCGCCTTTTCATGCAAAATCCTGAAACGCCGTTCGATGCAAAAGAAATTGCAAAGCGTTGTCGTATCCGTATTGGTGAAGCACGTAAAGAACTCAATCTGTTGCTCGGTGCAAATTTTCTTAAGAAGAAAATTTTTTCAAAAATCATTGAAGGTAAACGAAAATCTCGTCGCGTGCAGTTTGTTGGAGGATTACTCAATCAAGAATTTGAATATTTAGATGCGCTTCGAGTCCTTGTTGTTGAAGCAAGTCTCATCCAACCAAAATATCTCATTCGTAAACTTCGTCCATCTGGCAAATTAAAATTGGTTATTATGGCGGGTGTCTTTACGCACAATCCAGAGTCCCGACTTGATCTTTTAGTTGTCGGCGATAATCTTCGTCGCAATGTGATTGAAACAGCAGTTCGCGCTATTGAAGCAGAAACCGGAAAAGAGCTCGCGTATGCAGTATTTGAAACATCTGAATTCCAATATCGCATTGATATGTACGACAAGCTCGTCTGTGATGTCCTCGAATTCCCCCATGAAAAATTGATTGATTTGATTGGGGTAAGCGAGAAAATTAGAATTTAGTAAGTAGATAGTAGTAAATAGTAAGTAGATTCGAACAAACAACAAAAAGGACTGATTTTGCGAAGCAAAATCAGTCCTTTTTGTTAATCCACAGGCTGCATATTGCACTTCTTTTAAAATGCTATACTTAAACCAAGTTTAAAGGTCGACTTTAAACAGCGTATTATTAATAATAAGTCGGCAAATATCATTTGCCATCGGCGTCAGCCGAAATTTCACGATATGTTGATTAACACATGGGGAAGTGTCTTTAGTGCATCACTCCAAAATCTTTGGTGGGGTTTCATTAATTTCGTCCCAAATCTTATCGTAGCCATCGTTATTTTTATTATTGGTTGGGTAGTTGCTTCACTTCTTTGTCGCGCGATTGAACACTTGGTTGGTGCTCTCAAAATCGATCGTCTTTTTGCAAGTGCAGGAGTCGACGATGTGTTGCATCGAGCTGGTATGAAGCTCTCAATCGGTGGTTTCTTGGGTGGCGTGGTTAAATGGTTCACTATTGTGGTGTTCCTTATGACATCACTTGAAATCCTTGGTTTGACGCAAGTAAATGATTTCCTCCGTGAAGTAGTACTCTCGTACCTTCCACGCGTTATCGTTGCTGCACTTATCTTGGTGCTCGCAACCGTTATTGCAGATGCAATGCGACGCCTTATCCAAGGCTCAGCAAAGGCTGCAAGTGTACACTCAGCAAATCTCCTCGGCACTATTGCAAAATATGCTATCTGGATCTTTGCACTTATCATTGCATTGTCTGAACTTGGCATCGCGTCACAGTTCATGCAAATCTTCTTCACTGGTATCGTAGCGCTTATCGCTATCGGCGGTGGACTTGCATTTGGTTTGGGTGGTAAAGAAGCAGCAGCTCGCTTTATCGAACGTCTTCGAAACGATACAAATTCGTCAATGTAATTTATTTGTCTATCTATCCAAACAAAACCGCCGAAAGGCGGTTTTGTTGTTTGTTGGCTGGGGTTGTTTTTTCGCTAATCACTAAAGCGAGTCTTCTCTACAGAAAAAGCCTTGCGCAAGTTGGCGAACTGAGCAGAGCAAAATTTCAGCAGAAATTTATGCGTGCTTTTTCTGTAGAGATGGCGAGCGACCTTTTTCCACAGAGACTTCTTTTATAAATTCTTTAAGTGGTATACTTATTAGGTTACTAATTAATCTCATATACAAATGAACCAAAATACAAATAGTATTAAAACAATCATTATTGTCGTCCTCGTCCTTATTGCTGGGTATTTCATTTATCAAAATTATGCGAATCGCCAAGCTGACCAATCAGGGCGCATCATCACTAATACTTCTAGTACAAATCCAGGGGTAGCTAAACAGCCTGATCACGTTGCTACATGTACAGGAACAGCATCTAATGGATCTACTTATTCAGGTACATGGATTGTGTACACAGATGGAACCCACAGTGAACCTTGTCAGGGTATTGCAATGAATCCAAGTTCTGGGGGAACTTCAGTAAAAAATACTTCTCAACAGTATTAAAAAAGAGGGTAGCGTAAAAAAGTCAATCATGGTAACCCGTGATTGACTTTTTTATTATATCTGATATAATAGTTTTAAACCTTTTAAACCATGAAAAAAATGTTTGCAGTGATGATCATTTCGCTTATTGCTTTGCCTATTGCATTTGCGCAGGCCGGCAACAATGATCCAGTAAGTCAAATTGCTATACTCGGTGTTTCTCCTTCGGGTATTCCTTCAAAACCAAGGGAATATCGTTGGGATAATCAAGAAATAATTATCGCGTATGAGGCGAAAAGTGCAACAGCATCTGAACTTATAAAGTTTCTCTCCATTGAGAAAAATGTAAAAGCATGTACTGATGCATTCGGAACACAATTTTGTCTCCTTGCCATTGAGCTTGATGGTGTGACTAAAATTATAGTAAAAAATGGAATTGTAGGGAAGCCAGAATTTTCTCTTCCGAAAGCCCCGATAACATGGGCTGACGATGTTCATTTTTTATTGAAAGAAAAATAGTTTGTTAATTGAATTTTAAAGCCCGTTTTCTTGTAAAATTATTTGCAAGAAAACGGGCTTTTTTTATACCTTTTCCACACCTATTTTCGACTCCCGTTTAACCCTTATACCATAAGCTCTAAACCCCCAAAACAGACGCTTGACTTTGATTTGCCCACGCGTATAATAGCCCTACGTCTAACAAGGCGTTTTTCTTTGACAATTTTATTGCATTAATTTTGATAACAAGAGCCCGTACAGTAGAGTCTGTATTTTCTCTTGTTTCGTTTGTTTTTATTTAGAGTTTGATCCTAGCTCAGGATGAATGCTGGCGGCGTGGATAAGGCATGCAAGTCGAACGAATCTTCTTTTTCTGGAGAATGAGATTACATCAAGTTCAAAGGTCGTTGAAGATTAGTGGCGAACGAGGTAGTAACACGTGGGTACGTCCCCTTAAGTCATGAACAACTCACCGAAAGGTGAGCTAATACATGATGGTCCCGAAAGGGTAAAGTTTTAACGCTTAAGGAACGGCCTGCGAAGTATCAGCTAGTTGGTAAGGTAATGGCTTACCAAGGCTATGACGCTTAGGGGAGGTGAGAGCCTGACCCCCACCGATGGGACTGAGACACGGCCCATACACCTACGGGTGGCTGCAGTCGAGAATCTTCCGCAATGGGCGAAAGCCTGACGGAGCGACGCCGCGTGATTGATGAAGTCCCTCTGGGACGTAAAGATCTTTTATGAGGGAAGAAGTTTATTGACGGTACCTCATGAATAAGGAGCTCCTAATCTCGTGCCAGCAGGAGCGGTAATACGAGAGCTCCAAGCATTATCCGGAATTATTGGGCGTAAAGGGTGCGTAGGTGGTTGTGTTAGTCGTGTGTCAAAGCCCCGAGCTTAACTTGGGAAAGGCACAGGAAACGGCACGGCTAGAATATGTGAGAGGTGTACAGAACTCATGGTGTAGGGGTGAAATCCGTTGATATCATGGGGAATACCAAAAGCGAAGGCAGTACACTGGCACATTATTGACACTCAAGCACGAAAGCGTGGGTAGCGAATGGGATTAGATACCCCAGTAGTCCACGCCCTAAACGATGATCTCTCGCTATTCGGAGTATCGACCCTCTGAGTGGCTTAGCTAACGCGTTAAGAGATCCGCCTGGGAAGTACG
>CALRCO010000004.1 GCA_943354645.1 Candidatus Nomurabacteria bacterium
ATCAAAGAAAATGAACTCCTCATCAAAAGCGCTCGCCCAATGACCAGCAAAAATGCAACTGGCTACGGCATTTGGAATGTATTTCAAAAAGGGAAGACAGACGATGAAGATATTTTTGATATCAATCGCATTATTGTCGGTGCACAAGGTACGCTCGGTATTGCAACAAAAGCGACTCTCGCCCTTGTGGATAAACCCACAACTTCAAAACTTGTCGTGGTTTTTCTGACTAAGCTCGATAAATTGGGTGACATTGTTGATACAATCCTCACCACCAAACCACTCACTGTTGAATCATATGACGATAAGACATTTAAAATCGCGATGAAATTCTTTAAAGATTTTTTAAAGACAAAAGGGTTTTGGAACACAATTATGTTTGGTCTTTCATTTATTCCAGAATTTTGGATGATACTCACAGGCGGTATTCCAAAACTTATTTTACTTGTGGAATACGATGGAAAGACTGCGGAAGACGTCCAATCAAAATGCCAAAACTTAATGCGCACCATCGCGCCATTCGCACTGACCTCACGTATCACTCGCGATGAAAAAGAGGCGAGCAAGTACTGGGATATGCGCCGCGATAGCTTTGCACTCCTTCGTAAACATGTGCAAGGACGTCGCACTGCGCCATTTATCGATGACATTATTGTTTCTCCGCACGTATTACCTGAATTCTTACCAAAATTACAAGCGATATTAAATGAATACACGGATATTATTTACACCATTGCCGGCCACGCAGGGAATGGCAACTTCCACATTATTCCGCTCATGGATTTTAATAGTGAAAAAACAATTCCTGAAATACTAGAACTTTCGGACCGTGTCTATGATCTTGTGGTGAGCTATAAAGGCTCTATTTCTGCAGAACACAATGATGGACTCGTCCGCACGCCATATCTCATCAAAATGTACGGCGAACAAATGATTGCGCTCTTCAAACAAATAAAAACAGCATTTGACCCAAAAAATATCTTCAATCCAAAAAAGAAAGTGGGGACAACGATAGAGGATATCCAAAAATATGTCATAAAGCCAGACGCGCCTCACGTAAGTCACGGTTCGTAACCCCTCCTAGTTGCAAAATATACTAAAATAAGGTATATTCTCATGACTATGATAACCCTTGAAGCACAAGCACGAATCGCAGGCAAAGCCCTCGGTTTACTTAAAAAGTCCGGTAAAATCCCCGCTGTTGTATACGGTACAGGCATTTCTGCTACCACTATTTCAGTTGACGCAGTATCCTTTAAAAAAGCCCTCAAAGAAGCTGGTGAATCAACAACAGTGACTTTACTTATTGATGGTAAAAAAATCCCAACCCTTATTCAGGAAGTGGTGTTTGAACCAATTGCGCATAAGCCAATGCACGTAGACTTTTATGCAGTTGATATGAATAAGACAATCGAAGTGTCTGTGCCGATCGAATGGGGTGGTGAATCAGCAGCTGTTAAAGCAGGACTTGGTTCATTGGTTAAAGTTATGCACGAAATCCAAGTTGAAGCACTTCCAGCAGACTTACCACACGAATTGCATGTTGATATCTCAACACTCGTAACCCTTGATGACCAAATCCACGCAAAAGATATTGTATTGCCAAAGGGTGTTACATTGAAAGCAAACGCAGACGATGTTGTTGCATTGGTAGCTGCTCAAAAAGAAGAAAAAGAAGAAGTACCATTTGATCCAAACGCAGTTCTCGTAGAAGAAAAGGGTAAGAAAGAAGATGCAGATGCTCCTGCAGAAGAAGCTAAACAAGAATAAAAATTTAGTATAAGTATAAGGAAACAAATACAAGAAAAAGAGGAGTCTGGCTTTGCCTTGCTCCTCTTTTTCTTGTGCTATAATTGTATTAATGTCTCACCTTGCCCGAATTAAAAAAATCTTCAGCGTATGCGCGCTATTCCTCATGATAACAGGTGGAAGTTTTTCGTTATTTATTCCTCAAAAAATACACGCACAGACAGTCCAAGATGTTCAATCCCAACGAGCAGAGCTCGAAGCACAATTGAAAGCGCTCGAAGCTGAAATCGCCCAAAAACAAGCCGATTTGAATGCGCAAAAAGGACAATCTGCATCACTTAATGGCGATATTAAACTATTAACCACAAAGATAGAAAAAGCAAAGCTTGATATTAAAGCAAAAAATATCACTATCAATAAATTATCAGGTGAAATTACCGATAAAAATAAACACATTGCGTCACTTGATGAACGCATTGCTAAAAATCACGATTCACTTGGGCAATTATTGCGTAAAGCACGAGAAGTGGAGAGCAACACTATTGTCGACGTCATTCTTTCTAATCAATCACTCTCAGAAGTCTACGGTGATTTGGATGATTATGACGCGCTCAAAAAAGCAATCGGCACCACCCTTGATGAAATTCGTGGAGTAAAAACAGAAACAACGGCAGAACGTGAAGAATTAAAAAAACGCCAAGACGCGGAGCGCGATGCAAAAGATGCTCTTGAGTCAGCGAAGGCGCAAGTACAAAAATCTGAAGCAGAAAAGCAATCACTCCTTGTCATTAGTAAAGATAAAGAAAAAACGTATGCACAAATTCTCGCAGATCGACAAGCAAAAGCGGCGCAGATTCGGAGTGCACTCTTCGCACTTGCTGGTGGTAGTGCGGCGATTCCATTCGGTGATGCACTTAAGTACGCAGAATTTGCTGGTAAACAGACCGGTGTCCGTCCTGCATTTCTGCTTGCTATTTTGACTCAAGAAACAAATCTCGGTGCAAATGTGGGTTCATGTTATTTGTCTGATAAAGATACAGGTGCTGGTGTCGGCATCAATAGTGGTACGCCAATTGCAAATGTGATGAAACCAGGACGTGATGTTGAACCATTTATTGCAATCACTAAATCTCTCGGTCGTGATCCATTTCATACTCGTGTCTCATGTCCATTTTCATATGGCTATGGCGGTGCTATGGGACCATCACAATTTATCGCTTCAACCTGGATGCTCTTGAAATCAAAAATATCAGCCGCGATTGGCGGCGGGGAACCAGACCCATGGGCACCACGCGATGCATTCACTGCATCATCAGTTTATTTGGCAAATCTAGGCGCTACCGCTCAAACATACACTGCAGAATGGAATGCGGCGTGTAAATACTATTCAGGAAGGTCTTGTACAACCCCTGGTGTCAAAAATGCCTTCTATGGCAACTCGGTTATGGCACTCGCAAAGAAGATACAGACAACGATGATTGACCCGTTGCAAGGCCTCTAGAAATGTGCTAGTATATTCTTACCTTTATGAAAAAAGATATCCACCCAAAATTCAATCTTGCAACCAAAGCTACCTGCTCATGTGGGGCAGCATATACTGTTGCATCAACCCTCGATTCATTTACTGTTGAAATCTGCAGTTCTTGCCACCCATACTACACTGGTAACGAAAAGGTTATCGACGCAGCAGGACGTGTTGATCGCTTCAAAAAGCGCGCAGCAGCAGGAAAAGCAACAGCTAAAGCAAAGAAATAACGAAAATACAAAAAACGCTAATTTCATAGCGTTTTTTGTATGGTAGCTGGTAGTTAGTAGCTCGGATCTAGGGAAAACCCAAGCTACTAGCTACCAGTCCCTAGCTACTAATCACATGGAACTCAACCGTGAAGAACTAAAAAAGAACCACAAAACCTCATTCCTCATGACCCAGCTTGAGGATTTTGAACGTGAGGAAATAAATATTTTAGAATTACTCGCCGCTGATCCAAGCCTTGCCGCACTTGCAGAAGAAGAACTCGCGACGGTCCGCATGCAAAAAGATAATACAATTGCACAACTTGAAGCAATTTTAGAATCAGAAAAAGAGGAAGAAGAATTCCCAAATGAAATTGTGCTGGAAATCCGTGCCGGTGCAGGAGGTGATGAAGCATACCTCTTTGCCAATGAACTCATGAATGCCTACACTCGCTACGCCGAAAAAGAAAAGTGGAATTGGAAAGTTATGGATGAGCTCACCACAGAAATTCGAGGTCGGGATGTCTACAAAATACTGCGCTACGAAACTGGTACTCATCGTGTCCAGCGTATTCCTGCTACAGAAAAAAATGGCCGTATTCACACCTCGACTATCACGGTGGCAGTCTTGCCGATCCGCAAAAAGACGACATTCGTTATTAATCCTGCAGATTTGGATATGGAATATTCACGTTCCGGCGGCGCAGGGGGACAAAACGTCAACAAGGTTGAGACCGCCGTCCGTCTTATCCACCGACCAACAGGTATCGATGTGCGTTGTACGAGTGAACGCAGTCAATTGGGTAATCGTGAAAAAGCATTACAAATTCTTACCGCAAAATTGCAACAAATGAAGGAAGAGGAAGAAAATAAAAAATACGCTGGCCAGCGTAAAGACCAAATTGGTACGGCAGACCGCAGTGAGAAAATCCGCACCTACAACTTCCCGCAAGATCGTGTTACGGACCATCGCATCAAACAATCCTTCTCCAATATTCCGGGTATTATGAACGGTGGATTTGATAAGATTTTCGACGCACTAAAATCGGGAACCGTAGGGGATGCAAGCGAGGAGGAATAATAAGAGTAGCAAGGAACTGGTAGCTAGTAGCTAGGGTTTCCGAACTCCCTCTCCTTGTTAAGGAGAGGGTTGGGGTGAGGTAGAAAGTTTAGCCTGGATACCGGCCTCTGCCGGTATGACACAAAAAACCATTGATAAACTCTTATTTTTCTGCTATATTTTTAAAACTTGGGTGTATAGTTCAGTGGTAGAACGCTGTCCTGATAAGACAGAGGTCCATGGTTCGATTCCATGTACACCCACCAAATTTAGTGTACAATTTTGGTAGTATGGAAAACACAAATATAAAAAAAGTTATCAAAGCAACTACGGTTATTCTGGTAATAGTAATATGGCTTGGTTTACGAACAGTTGTATCCGGAAATTATAACTCGGCAGAAATAAATAATCATCTAACATATTATTATGCCGGAGTGGGCTTGATTTATTTCATTTTAACTTTTCTTAATTTTAAATTTAAAAATGGAATCGTTTATCAATTTATTTCTATCTCGGTTCTTATTCTTAGTTTGTTGGCATCATTTTTAGTAAATAATCATGGATCTTGGTAATTCTATGCACAATGATGATCTTAAAAAGAAACTCACTTCCGAGGAATATCATGTAACCCAGGAAAAGGGGACGGAGATACCATTTCAGAACAAGTATTGGGATTCTAAAGAAGAAGGCGGGTACAAATGCAAAGTCTGTGGCGCCATGCTTTTTACTTCTGATAAAAAACTAGACACCTCTACCGGCCCAAGCGGTCTTCAAGGCTGGCCAGCATTTGATGAAGCAATTCCCGGAAGTATCAAATTTCAAGATGACAATTCTATGGGCATGCACCGCACCGAAGTTGTCTGTGCAAACTGCGGCGCGCATTTGGGACATTTGTTCGATGACGCCCATGCGCCATCTGGCAAACATTTTTGCGTCAATTCCTGCTCCCTTGATTTTGAAAAGAAAGCATAATCTGTTTTCTCATTTCAGATTTTATAAACTATAGTATACTTATCTCAACATGAATAAGTATCATGAACAACTCTACAAATTAAGATTTGCTTTTATTGTATCTTGTATTGGGATTACGCTCTTTATATTAGGCATGAACCATCAAACAGTTGATGCGCTTTTACCTACGGTTGCACCGTGGGGAGCTTTTACCGTGGCGCTTATCCTTCTTTTTGCCCTTGTGCGTATGGAATGGAAACAATTAGACAATATAAATACATTCAAACATGAATTTCTCACCATTATTTCTCATAAATTTAGAACACCACTCACCGGTATCAAATGGGCTGCAAAATTATTACGTGAACCAACCACTGAACAACAAAAAATAGATATCAGTAAACAAATAGATAATGCCGGAGAACGACTCATCGAAATAGTCGAAATCTTAAGTCAATTTAGTAAAATTGACAGTGAAGAGGACAACCATCCTGAAGCAATCAATGTCCATGAAATCATTGAAAGTATTCTTGAAAAATACAGCGAGCGAACCAAAGCAAAATCAATTGTATTTAATATAAACGTGGCAAAAGATATTCCTCTTGTCGTCATAGATAAAATAAAAATGCAATTTGCGACAGAAGTGTTGATTGAAAACGCCATTGAATACACGCCGGAATCAGGAGCTATTACGGTATCTGTTGCAAAAGAATCCCCATGGATCAGTATAGCGGTAACAGACACAGGCATAGGAATGTCCAAACAAGAACTTGGCAATGTCTTTCGCCAATTTTATCGAAGTGATGAAGCAAAAAGTATAGATACCGAAGGTATGGGTCTTGGGCTGTATATTTCCAAAAAAATAATCGAGCGCAATAATGGTACCATCACGGCAACCTCGGGAGGGGAAGGGAAGGGCTCAACATTCACGATAAAATTAAAAATATAACTTAATAAAAAAATGCCAACGTTAAAGTTGGCATTTTTGCGTCAATTCTTGTTTGCTTGATTTTGAAAAGAAAGCATAAAAAAATGCTCTAAGTAAAGAAACTCAGAGCATTTTAAATTGACTGAATTTAATTTTTCTCACTGCTACTTTTAGGCCACTTCAAGGGAGTCGCCCACGGAAACATTAGGTTTGCAAACCACATAAGAAAATATCTGGCGTTTAAAACTAATAATCCCGACATTAAGAAGGATGATAAACAAAATAACAAGACTATAGTCATAATTCCACTGTTTTGTTGATAAAAAAGTCCAAACAAAACCATTGGAGGAATAACTATAGTCATGACTAATATACTAAATGATACAACAGCAAAGCAAAATGCTCTGAGTAATCTTTCGGGTAACGATGGTGCTTTCATGTTTATTTGTGTTTTTTAAAATAATAGTACAAAAATATAAACAAGTCAAGTATTTCAAAATACTCATTTTTTTGGTATAAATAGACCACAAGAACGACCCGGAACAGGCCGTTTTATCGTTTAAAGGCTATGGATACTAAGCCAGACTACAAAACAATCGCAAAATTATTCGGTTCCATGACAGCATGGATTGTCATTCCACTTCTCATTGCGCGATTCGTCGGTTTTTGGCTGGACGGGAAATTTCACACCAAACCGTGGCTTTTTGTCGGCTGTATGGCAATCGCTTTTTTAATATCAATGATCGGCATCTTTAAACAAGTAAAAAAATATGGATCCGGTAGTGAAAAATAGTGTCGCCGTAGGCATTGATGTGAATAATAATTTTTTAATTAAAACAAATGAACTATTACCAAATAAAAATAATAGCGAGAATCAATAACGCTATTTTCTACTAACCGGATGGAGCACGCTGAAAAAATTACTCTCTTCGCAGAACCATTGGGACACATTGGGAGTTTTCTTATTACCAATTCTATTATTGCAAGCACAGTATCGACGCTCATCATTTTACTGCTCGTGCTTTTTTTGCGTAAAAAAGCATTGCCGGGAAAATTGCAAAGTATATTTGAACTTTTGATTGAAGGCGCACTATCTCTTGCAGATCAAGTCACCAACAATAGAAAAATTTCACAAAAAGTCATGCCACTTGGGCTCGCAATTTTCGTATTCGTACTTTTGAACAACTGGTTTGGTTTGTTGCCATTAGGTGGTATCTTCTTTGGCGCAAATCCATTATTCCGCGGTGGTACCGCAGATGTGAACACCACCATCGCCCTTGCGCTCATTGCGGTTATCGGTGCAAATGCCTTCGGTATTTTCTCCTTAGGTCTCTGGAAAACACTCAACAAATATGTTAATCTAAAGGCTCTCCACAAGGGCGCGCGTCACGCGAAAAAGGAACCGACAGGACTCATTGTTGCGCCGGTCATGTTCTTTGTGGGGATACTCGAACTCATTGGCGAATTTGCAAAAGTCGCATCGCTGTCGTTCCGATTATTCGGCAACGTCTTCGCCGGCGAAGTCTTGCTTGCCTCCATGGCGGCAATCGTCGCGTATGTCTTGCCGCTCCCATTTTATTTCTTGGAAGTAATGGTTGGGGTGATCCAAGCACTCATCTTCGCAATGCTTGCAACTGTATACTTTACGATTGCGGCACAAGATCATGAGGAACATGAAGAACACGACGCGAAGCATGCGCATTAATTTATTAGCAATTATTATTAATTTTTTATTTTTGTATGGAAAACACAGTAGCACAAACAGCAATTGATTTAGTCCCTCTCGCAAAAGGTTTAGCAATCGGTCTTGGCGCCATCGGTCCTGGAATCGGTGTCGGTCTTATTGGTTCAAAAGCTATGGAAGCGATCGGTCGCAATCCTGAAGCAGCTGGAAAAGTATTGGTACCGATGTTAATTGCAGCAGCGTTCGCAGAAGCTATCGCTATTTACGCGTTGGTTATCGCATTTAGTATCTAATACTTATTGTGTCACCCCGGCGGAGGCCGGGGCCCAGGCCAGCGGACAAAAGGCAAATAGCCTGGATCCCGGATCATACTTCGCGGTCCACCAGCTGGCGGACGTGTCCGGGACGACACAAAAAATAATCCTTGTTTTACAAGCCCATGAATTCTATCCTCGACACATTTCACATAGACTGGAAAATAATCCTCGCGCAAGCGGTGAACTTTGGCATTGTCTTTTTTGTACTGTATCGATATGCAATCAAACCACTTGGTAAAGTCATTTCCGAACGCCAATCTAAAATAGAAGGCGGCTTAAAAGACGCGGCGCAAAACGCATCACTTCTTCAAGAAGCAAAAAGTGAGTATGAGAAAATAAAACAAACAGCCCACAAAGACGCGCAGTCCATTCTTGCGCAAGCAAAAGAGCAAGCACTCAAAGAACAATCACTCATCATGGCAGAAGGCGTAGCCGCTCGCGAAGCGCTCATCGCAAAGACAAAACAAGAATTGAAGCGTGAAAAAGAAAAAGTCTTGAAAGAAGCCAAGCAAGAAATTGGTGCGCTTATCGCCCTTGCTGCAGAAAAAGTACTCGAAGATGTCTCTGATAAAAAAGTCGACCAAAAAATAATCGACAGCGCATTACTTGCCGTAACTACAGCAACCACTCATGAAAAACGCTAAACCGCACGATTATGCACGATCGTTTTGTTCGCTCTATCAGAAAGCCGACGACCCTTCGACAGGCTCAGGGCAGGAAAGAACAAAATCCGCATTAATTAAAAATACTGCCCGCACTCTTGCAAAGCAGGGAAAAGGGAAGACATTTATTGATCGAACTCTCCATGAAATTGAACTTCTTCTTGAAAAAAGTGCTGGCATCGAACGAATCAAAGTTGATACCCAAACAGCTCTTACGGCAACAAAGAAAGAAGCACTAGCTCACACACTTGCAAAGAAATTAGGATTTAAAAAAGTAATCATCGACAATTTCCTCGACGAGCGAAACATTGCAGGTATGAAGCTCACCATTGGCGATATAGTTTATGATTACACGGTAAAAGGTCGATTAGAAAAACTCACATCACGATTAACCAGATAATTTATGGCAAAAAATACTATTGTAGAACAATTAAAAAAAGATATCGCGTACTTCCAACCGAAAGGCAATCAGAAAACGGAGGGTGTCGTGATGGAAGTCTTTGACGGCATCGTGAATGCGAGCGGTCTTTCAACTATTAAAGCATCAGAAATGGTGGAATTTGCAAATGGCGAATTGGGCGTTGCGATGAACTTGCTCGAAGGCTCTGTCGGCATTATCGTGCTTGGTTCTATGCGCGGCATTCGCGAAGGCGACAAAGTCACGGCAACGGGCAAAATTTTGGAAATCCCTGTTGGTGATGAACTCATCGGCCGCACCATTGATGCACTCGGCCAATCGATTGATGGCGCAGGTGATATTACTCCGCCAACTGGCGGAAAAAAATCCTATCCTATCGAACGTATTGCGCCGGGCGTTATTACGCGCAAATCTGTTGACCAACCGGTACAAACAGGCATCAAAGCGATCGATGCGCTTATTCCAATAGGTCGCGGCCAGCGCGAGCTTATTATCGGTGATCGTCAGACTGGTAAGACAGCAATTGCAATCGACACTATTTTAAATCAAGCGGATCAAAACATGATCTGTGTCTACGTTGCAATCGGTCAAAAAGATTCCAAACTCCGCAAAATCGAAACATTGCTCCGCGAGCGCGGCGCTATGGATTACACCGTTATCGTTTCTGCAAGTGCATCGGCTCCTGCAGCCCTCCAATATATTGCGCCGTACGCAGGTGCTGCAGTTTCAGAATATTTTATGGATCAAGGCAAAGATGTGCTCGTAGTTTACGATGATCTTTCAAAACACGCCGTTGCGTATCGTGAAATTTCGCTCTTGCTTCGTCGTCCTCCAGGCCGTGAAGCGTATCCGGGAGATGTCTTTTATTTGCATTCACGTCTTTTGGAACGCGCATGCCGACGTAACAAAGAATCAGGCGGTGGGTCAATTACTGCACTTCCTATTATCGAAACCCAAGCGGGCGATATTTCTGCGTATATTCCAACCAACGTCATCTCTATTACTGACGGTCAAATTTTCTTAGAAACTGATCTTTTCTATAAAGGCATCCGCCCAGCCGTCAACGTCGGCTTCTCTGTGTCTCGCGTTGGCTCATCCGCACAAATCAAAGCCATGAAAAAAGTGGCAGGAACTTTGAAACTCGACCTCGCGCAATTCCGCGAACTCGAAGCATTTTCACAATTTGGGTCTGACCTTGATGAAGCAACAAAGAATCAGCTCGAACGCGGTAAACGCGCCGTTGAAGTGTTGAAACAGCCACAGTACTCGCCAATGATTGTGGAGCACCAAACAATCGTTTTGTATGCGCTCACACGCGGCCATATGGATTCGATTGCAATCACTGATATCAAGAAGTTTGAAGCTGGTCTTATTGACTACGTAGAATCAAACGCGCCAAAATTCCTTTCCGAAATCCGCTCTTCAAAAATGTGGTCTGACGAAGGCGAAGCTGAACTTAAACAAGTAATTGCAGATTTTAAGAAGATATTTAATTCAATATGATTGAAGAAATTCCTACAAATAAAGAAGACTCCTCGAGTATTGAATCACTTATTGCAGAAAGTTTAGCTGCATCGGAAGAGATATTAAAATCTTGTGAGAATCTAAAAATATTGGCGCAGAAAAATATCGATACTGCTAAGAAAATACTATCTGAAAGAGATGAAGCAATTGCTGGTTTTAAAAAAGGTTTGAAACGAGCAATCGATCAAGGAAATACCGAGGAACAAACAAAGATACAGGCATTATTTGACATCTACGAAAAAGACGGCAATGTGGACAGCCTTCTTGAAATGATAAATGACGGAATGAAAACCATTAAAGAATGCGACACTAACATCATTGATACAAAAAATGATATTGAAAAAATAAATCAGATAATCCTTCAGGAAAAGAAATAAGGACTATTACCAAAAAAGTTGATATTTTATGCCCTCCGGTAAAGAAATAAAAAGTCGAATCAAATCGATCAAAAACACAGGAAAGATAACCAAAGCAATGGAGCTTGTTTCAGCTGCAAAAATGAGAAAAGCGGTTGCCCGCACATTTCTAGCGCGAGAATACGCGACGGCGGCAGAAGCATTATTGAAAAAGATTTCCCATCTCGGCTCCCTCTCCTCTGCAGGAGAGGGCTGGGGTGAGGTTTTTGCGAAAGGAAAAGGAGATAAGCTACTCTTGATTGTTATCACCTCAAACAAAGGACTCTGTGGCGGCTACAATACGCAAGTATTAAAACTTGCAGCTGAGCGGATCAAACAATACGGCAGAGAACGCACCGACATTGTCTCGATTGGCAGCAAAGGAAAAATCGCGCTCGCACGACTCGGCAGCTCACTCATTGCATCATTTACTGAACTCCCTGAAATGCCTACCTCCCGCGATGTCGCACCAATTGCAAATTATATCGACAAGCAATATGCAAGCGGGGAATATGCAAAAGTAGAGCTATTTTATACACACTACGTTTCAGCACTGACTCAAACGCCGACACATAAAGTGATAGTGGGCGACACCTCATCCCAACCTTCCCCTGCAGAGGGGAAGGAGCCGGACGCCACGCGATCTGCGGCTACTCCCTCTCCTTCGCAGGAGAGGGCAGGGGTGAGGTTTTCCGAAACTCAAACCGACTACATCATCGAACCGAGCCAAGGAGCAATTCTCCCAAACCTCCTCCGACACCTTTCCAAACAACGCTTCTACCACGCACTCCTCGAATCGCTGGCATCAGAACATTCAGCTCGCATGGTCGCTATGAAAAATGCGAAGGAGTCTGCAGAAGAAATGATCGATGAATTAGGATTGGCGTACAACAAAGCTCGACAAGCATCGATTACGCAAGAGATATCAGAAATTAGCGCCGGCATGGCTGCAGTAAGTTAAAAAATATTTATGGAAACAATACAATTTAAACTCCCATATAATTCTAAAACTCAAAAAATTGCTACTTATTTTATATCATTTGTGGCTATTCTTGTAGTCTGTTTTTCATTTTTTGTATTAAAAAATTATAATGAGAAAATAATATCAATATTATTCTTCATTGCAGGAATAAGTATTTTAATTTGGACTAGTATAAATACCATAAATACTCGGACCGTAACAATCAATAGCGATACTGTCGATTGTGCCTACAAGTTCCTCAAAAGCAAAAGTTTTCAAGAAAGGATACAAAACTGCTTAGGATTTATCGTTTTCGATTATGGCACTGGAGAGTCTGGAATAATTGGAGAATTGATTGTATTACATTTTAACAATAGAGCATTACCCATTTCTCAAATATACGATTCATCTAAAATAAATCTTTTAGTAAAAATATTGGAAAACAAGGGAATAAAAAATTATACTCCGCAATACAGGTTAACAGTTAATGGTAACAAAGAAGCTATTAAAAGAGCTCAGAAAATATTTTCTGATAAAAGATAACTTTAAATCATATGCAAGGAAAAATAAAAACAATCATAGGCCCAATCGTCGACGTGGAATTTGAAAATCACGTTCCAGCAATTTACAATGCACTTTTTATTGAAGTTGGTACTGGCGATGAGAAAAAGAAAATAATTCTTGAGACGCAATATCAAACAGGGGAGAACATGGTGCGCACGGTTGCGATGGATTCAACTGATGGACTTTCTCGCGGCATGACGGTTACGGATACCGGTGAACCAATCAACGTACCCGTTGGCGAAGCAACACTTGGTCGTCTTTGGAATGTGCTCGGTGAACCAATCGATGGTAAAGAAGACCCTAGAAAAAATCCCTCGACAAGCTCGGGACAAGCAACCTTGCCAATCCACCGCGAACCGCCGACATTCAAAGAACAAGCAACAAAAGTTGAAATTTTAGAAACAGGTATTAAAGTTATCGATCTTATTTGTCCGGTGTTAAAAGGAGGAAAAGTTGGTCTCTTCGGCGGCGCAGGAGTAGGCAAGACCGTCGTCATTCAAGAATTAATCCACAACATCGCATCGAACCATGGCGGCTATTCAGTATTCGCCGGCGTTGGTGAACGAACTCGTGAAGGAAATGATTTGTTCCATGAAATGAAAGAATCAGGTGTCTTGGATAAAGTGGCGATGGTCTTCGGTCAGATGAATGAACCACCAGGTGCTCGATTGCGCGTAGCATTGTCAGGCCTCACCATGGCAGAATATTTCCGCGACGTACAAGGCAAGGATGTGCTCCTTTTTATCGACAACATTTTCCGCTTCACGCAAGCAGGATCTGAAGTATCTGCGCTCCTCGGCCGCATCCCATCTGCGGTGGGCTACCAACCAACACTCGCATCAGAAATGGGCTCGATGCAAGAACGCATCACCTCAACCGATAAAGGTTCCGTAACCTCTGTGCAAGCCGTCTACGTGCCAGCCGATGACCTTACGGACCCAGCTCCCGCAACAACGTTCGCACACTTGGACTCAACGGTGGTGTTAAACCGCTCGCTTTCAGAACTTGGTATTTATCCTGCTGTTGATCCACTCGACTCATCATCAACGATTCTTGATCCGAACATTGTGGGCAAAGAACACTACGATGTCGCTCGTGAAGTGCAACGCGTGTTGCAACGCTACAAAGATTTGCAAGACATCATTGCAATCTTGGGTATGGAAGAATTATCACCGGATGATAAGTCTCTTGTGTTACGCGCGCGCAAAATCCAGAAATTCTTGTCACAACCATTTTTCGTTGCAGAACAATTTACGGGATCAAAAGGCGCATATGTGCCATTGTCAGAAACGATACGTTCCTTCAAAGAAATTCTGGAAGGGAAGCATGATGAAAAATCTGAAGGAGCCTTCTATATGAAGGGAAGTATTGACGAAGTAAAATAATATGGCAAAAATTTTGCTCAAAATTATAACCCCTGAAAAGAAGGTTTTCGAAGAACTGGTAGACTCAGTGACGTTGCCGACCCAGGATGGGGAAATCACCGTCCTGCCAGGCCATATACCGCTTATTAGCGCCCTTACGTCAGGAGATATAGTAGCTCGCGCAGACAGCCACGAAATCCCATTTGCGGTGGTTGGTGGCTTTATAGAGGTGGATAGGAACTCCCTCGACGAAGCTCGGGATATCGAAACTACCGTTTCGATACTTGCTGATTTTGCCGAACATGTGGGCGATATTAGCGATACCGTAATCGCAGAGGCTGAAAAGCGTGCGGCAGAAATCCGCGCCATGAAAGAACATGCAACCGATGTCGACTTCGAACATTTCGAAGCAGAACTTGAACGCTCGCTCACTCGCGTGAAAATTGCCGACAAATGGCGCAAGAAAAAATATAAATAAGCCCACACTTGTGATATATTGCCAAACATGTATAAAGTAATCCTTTTCTATAAATACACCCGCATCAAGGATCCCGCAAAAGAAATGCTCCGACAGAAATCAGCAGCAGAGGTACTTGGCATGCGCGGACGGATGATTGTCGCAGAAGAAGGGGTAAACGGCACCTTTGAAGGAACTCTAGATGCAGTAACAAAGTATATGGAGTGGATGAAAGCCGATCCGCGATTTTCGGATATTCACTGGAAGGTAAGCAATGGCACCGAGGACGGCACCGCATTTCCAAAACTCTCCGTCAAAGTACGTAAAGAAATTGTGTCACTGCACCTTGGCGACCCCTCGACTTCGCTCGGGACAAGCGAAAGAGATATTGACCCAAATAAAATAACGGGTAAACATTTGAAGCCAAAAGACTTGCGCTCATGGTATGAGGAAGGCAAAGAATTCTATATTGTCGATATGCGCAATGACTACGAGCTCGAATCCGGTAAATTTGAAAAAACTATTTTTCCTGGCATGGAAAATTTTCGCGACTTGCGAGAAAAAGTGGGGGAAATCGTACACCTCAAAGACAAAACAGTTCTTACGGTCTGTACAGGTGGCGTCCGCTGTGAAAAAGCATCGGGACTCTTGGTTCGCGAAGGATTTAGCGATGTGCATCAATTGGACGGCGGCATTGTCTCCTACATGGAACAATATCCTGGACAAGATTTCAAAGGATCGCTGTATGTATTTGATAAACGCCTTACGATGCACTTTGAGGACCCAGAAAACCACACCATTATCGGCACCTGCAAACTTTGTGGGACCACTTCTGAGCGCTATGTAAACTGCGCAAATTTAGGCTGTCATCTCCATTTTATTTGTTGCAATACTTGTAGTCCAAAAAATGAAGACGCGTTCTGTTCAGAGAGTTGTGCGCAAGTAGGGAAGTAGTCGACCATAATGATAAATCTAGCAACTAACAAGCCGTGCCTGTTAGTTGCTTTTTTAGACTAATAATGTATAATGTAGACCAACAAAATTGTTCACCAAAAAAACAAATAAAAACACATGCACATTAACCCAGAAGAAGTCGGCGACTCAATTAAAATTGACACCGGAGAAATGGTACTCAATTCACATTTGGTAATTGCGTCAAGATGCAACCCAAATAAACTTGAAACTGAAAAAAAACACTATGCCATCCTTGGCGGTGTACTTAAAAACAAAGGAATTGATTTGTTCCTCGTGGTGAGAACAAATAAATCAGATTACACCGTCGGTCTTCTGTTTAAAACATTAACAGAACAGACGGTAAAAATACTCAGTACCACCGCGTTTTCAGTAAATTTTAATATTGATCACGCTTTCGTATCAAAAGTAATTCGTGTCAGACTCACCGGTAAACAAGCGTTGGGAATAGAAAAACTTCCTGAACAAGACGGCGGCCAACGATTGAAATTTAATGACTTAGAGACCACTTTTTTCTTCAAAGAAGACCTCACTGAAATTGAATTAAACAAGTACCCACAACGATGGGATTGTTACGATCTTGGAAAAGAGATGCCTGTAAAAACAACTCCTTGTGCATTTATTATAGACGAAGATATCGTCGTTGCGCACAGTAACAAATTATGCACAAGATTTATTGTGCACTATTGTGCTTTTTCAAAAGACAAAAGTGTCCTTGCTGAAATAATAGACACTATTGAAAAAGTTTCAATGCTCCCAGTTCAATTACAACAATCTTTTGCTCATTTTGAAAAAAAATCAAAAGAAGTAGCGTAAAAACCCCAGCACAACATTGTAAAAGCCCCGATACATAATCGGGGCTTTTTTTATGCTAGAATCACAATCATGAACGGCTCACTCTATATCGTCGCCACCCCAATAGGAAATTTGGAAGACATCACCCTCCGGGCACTTCGCATACTCAAAGAGGTTGATGTGGTGCTTTGTGAAGACACTCGCACTACCGGCAAACTCCTCAAACATTTTGATATTAGCGCCAAACTCACGAGTTATCACGGCAACGCCACCGATAAAAAACATATGTATATTTTGGACATGCTCCGCGACGGCAAAAAGCTCGCACTTGTATCAGACGCTGGCACGCCGTGTATTTCTGATCCCGGCGTCATGCTCATCCACAGTATCCGCGAACAATTGCCGGATGTAGAAATATTTGCAATTCCAGGACCATCAGCAGTTATCAGTGCGCTCTCTATTTCCGGATTGCCATCAAGCGAATATCTTTTCTTGGGATTTGCACCACATAAAAAAGGACGGAAGACATTTTTCGAGCGAATTGGCGCATCTGATACCACGATTGCATTTTATGAATCGCCGCATCGATTTGAAAAAGCTCTTGCAGGACTTGCGGAAGTGTTGGATGAGAATCGCCACCTCCTCATCGCCCGCGAACTTACCAAAATGCATGAACAAGGTGTCTATGGCACCCTTTTCGAAATACTTGAATATTTTAAAAATCATCCTGATAAGATAAGAGGGGAATTTGTGATTGTGGTGGAAGGTAGAAAATAGTTTTCCGGCCCCCTCTCCTGGACAGGAGAGGGCTGGGGTGAGGTGGAAATTCCGCCTGGATTCCGGATCAAACTTCGCGGACTCGTGTCCGGAATGACAAAACAACATATTAACTTTGCAGAAACAATATCGCAGTATATACTTCTCTCATGCGTAAAGAAAAAATACTCTTTTTTACAGGAATCATTCTTATCATCATTCCATTTTTGGGATTTCCTGAATTCATTCGAAAAATACTCATCGTCGCGGGTGGAGTAAGTGTTTCGCTTATGGCCTATTTTCTAGTAAAAGCAAAAAAACAATCGCGTGGATTTCCTTTTATATTTCCATCTGACGAAAGCAATACCGATTCATCAACACCATCTGTATAAATGCGCCGATTTTTAAAAATCACATTAATAATCATTCTCGTCCTTGCAAGCGCAGGGGCACTTGCGTATTCTCTGCCTCTTGCCACAAAAACAAGCTATGTTCGAGGAGAAAATAAAGAAACAACCCCAACAGAACAAGTAAAAGAAGCGCCTCCTGTAGATACAACTCCTGTGCGTGTGGTGACGCATATTCCTACCCCTGACATCGTAAAAGGTATTTATATGACAAGCTGGGTTGCGGGAACAAATTCACTGCGTTCGAAAATAATTTCTCTCATTGATACAACAGAAGCAAATACCATTATTATCGATATCAAAGATTACACCGGGAAGGTATCGTTCCACATGCCGGATGAAAAATTAGAAGCAACAGGCGCCATGGAAAACAGAATCCGGGACATTGCGAATCTTATCGATGAACTTCATGCAAAACATATTTATGTCATCGGTCGCATTGCCGTATTCCAAGATCCGTATTTTGGCAAAGCACACCCTGAAGCATTGGTAAAAAAATCGAGTGATAAAACAGTACCATGGGGCGACAAAAAAGGGATTCACTGGCTCGACGCTGGTTCAGAAGACGTTTGGAATTATGTTGCAGCGATTGGCGATGATTCGTATGTAATGGGATTTGATGAGATCAACTTTGATTACATTCGATTTCCATCAGACGGCAATATGAAAGATATTTGGTATCCAATTAGTGAAGGCAAATCGAAAACAGAGGTCATGAACTCCTTCTTTACGTTTTTGGATACACATTTCCATGAGCAACATATTCCTATTTCTGCAGATGTCTTTGGTATGACCACTACTGCAACAGATGACTTGGGTATCGGGCAGTTATTTGAAAATGCTGTCGCACACTTTGATTTCGTTGCCCCAATGGTCTATCCGTCACACTATCCGCCAACATGGAATGGATTTAAGAATCCTGCAGACCATCCAAAAGAAGTGATTACTATTTCAATGGCTAGTGCTGCAAAGCGTGTCACCGCAGCAGGTAAAGATCCAAACAAAGTGCTCCGTCCGTGGCTTCAAGATTTTGACTTAGGTGCAAAATACACGGCAGAAATGGTCCGTGCACAAATAGATGCAGGAAATGCGCTTGGCTTAGATTCCTGGATGCTGTGGGATGCATCAAATACGTATACCGAAAGTGCATTAAAGAAAGAATAAATCCTCACAAAGTTGAGGATTTATTCTTTAATAAGTTGCACCAATAGATATACTCTGCGATAATAGCAACACATGAGCACTCATAAAAATTCCAAAAAATACATCGCTTTTTCGGTGATAATTGCACTAGCACTTTTTGTTGGTGGATTTTTCTTAGGTTCATCTAGATCTGCAAATGCAGGTTTAGCATCCGCAAGTACAAAAGCTGACTTTACTGAATTTTGGAAAGTGTGGGACATGATTGACGAGAAATTTCCTGATGCGACAACTATTTCTGCACAAGATCGTATCGTTGGTGCGACAAAAGGACTTGTCGAATCACTCGGCGATAAATACTCTGTCTTCTTTGACCCTGAAGAAACAAAAAGTTTCCAAGAACAAATCGAGGGTTCATTTGGAGGTGTTGGTATAGAAATTGATGAAAAAGACGGATTATTAGTTGTTATTGCGCCAATTAAAGGCACCCCCGCAGAAAAAGGAGGTGTCCAGCCAGGAGATTACATCATCAAGATTGATGGTACGACCACAGAAGGCATGAGTATCGATGGAGCGATCAAGAAAATTCGCGGGGTAGAAGGGACACCGGTTACCTTAACACTCTTAAGTAAAGACTCAAAAACAACTCGTGATATAAAGCTTATCCGTGCAAAAATTGAAATCCCGACACTCGAAACAAAGAAATTGAATCCGCCAGCTGGCGGAGGCGTGTTTGTCGTATCTCTCTACAATTTTAATGCCAATGCGATGATAGAATTTCGAAAAGCGATGGAAGAATTCAAATCCTATGATGGCAATAAACTTATCATCGATCTCCGCGGTAATCCAGGTGGTTATTTAGATGCATCAATCGATATGGCAAGTTATTTTATTCCTGCAGGCAAAACAATAGTCACCGAAAATTATGGTGAGAATAAATCCGAAACAGCGCACAAATCTAAAGGATACTCGCTTGGTAAGAAAAATTTGAAAGTTGCCGTTTTGATTGATCAAGGGTCCGCATCTGCATCTGAAATTCTAGCTGGTGCATTACAAGACTACAAACTCGCAAGTCTCGTTGGCACACAGAGCTATGGCAAGGGTTCGGTCCAAGAATTGGTGCCTGTCACCGATACGACAACCCTCAAGCTCACCGTGGCGAAATGGCTCACCCCAAATCGCAACTGGATATCTAAACAAGGATTAACACCAGATTTCAAAGTAGAAAATAAGACTCGTCCAAAAGAAACAGGGGATAGTAATGATCTGCAGTTTGCAAAGGCGGTGGAAGTATTGAAATAGTTATAAAGTTTGTAAAGTTTGTAAAGTTATAAAGCCACCACAGAACATCCTTTGCTGACTTGTCATCCCGGACACGAGTCCGCGAAGTTTGATCCGGGATCCAGGCTATTTGTTGACTTATATATTTAATCATGCTATTATATGTAAAGTAATAGTTTTTTGACATGCTTTTTATTTGGTTCCCACAGCAGACTTAAATCTTTTGTGGAAACCAAATAAAACTAACCATGAAAAAGTTCTTTAAGAGCTTCAAAAATGCCGGGATCGGTATTGGTGATGCGTTTAAAAAAGGAGGTAACATTTATATTCATACAATTATAGCTATTGCCACAATAATGCTCGGTGCATACTTTTCACTAACAAGAACGGAGTGGTGCATCATTATTATTTGTATGGGTATGGTTATTTCAGCTGAGATGATTAACACAGCAATTGAATTCTTTGTTGATAAAGAAAATGGTTTTGTTTATAACGAACAAACACGGAAAATTAAAGACACATCAGCCGGAGCAGTGCTTGTAGTAGCAATAATGTCAGCAATTGTTGGGTTGATAATCTTCCTGCCAAAATGCACATGATTTTATTTTAAAACGGTCTGAATATTCAGACCGTTTTTTTATTCCCATAAGAGGGGTGTTTGTACCCACCACCCATTGTGTCATCCCGATGAAAATCGGGATCCAGGCTATTATTGACTTACATATTTAATCATGCTATACTATATTTAGTGCTAGTTTTTTGACATAGGTTTTATTGGTGACCCGAGGAGATAAAAGTTGTCTTTTGTGGTCACCAAATAAAACTAAATAATGAAACCAATTAATTATTTTTCAACTTTCGACGAAGGACAAAAAGAATTCAAAAAAGCAATAGAAGAAGACGACTTGTTAAAAAAACTAGAAAGTTTTCAAAAACTTTCTAAGGCGGCCGTAATAATTGTGGAGAAAAACTACCATGTTGCCATAAAAAATCTTTTTGAAAAAGAGTCTCAAGAGAACAATTTTCTAGAGGCTCGTGAGATGTTTAAAGTTTGGGGATCTGTAATCGATACAAATATCGATGTATTAAAGTTGATTGCCAAGTACTACGAAGCTTTTTATCAACCTTTAACTGAAGCTTCCGATTCTATTATCCTACTCTCAACAATAGATGCCCCTGAAGCATCTGAATTACTTATTAAAATCAAAGAAGACGCACAGCTTGCTCATATTTTCTCGGGAACAGAACTGGCACTAAAAGCTCTCTGTGCACCTTTTTCTCACATAGTGGGAATTACTAACACATTTGTAAAAGATTCTTACTTACTGAGAGACGAAAAAATTATGGTTAATAAGAATTAACAAACACCTGATTATCTCAAACAACCACAATAAGCCATTCAATACGAGTGGCTTATTTTTATTTTAAAAACAGATATTGAATAAATACACTCATTCGTAGTAATTCGTAAATTCGCATTCATTCGTATATTGGTATATATTATAGCCATGAAGATTATATTACTGCGAGACATCCCGAAAGTAGGGAAGAAGTACGAGGTCAAAGAAGTGGCCTCTGGATTTGCTGAAAACGCCCTTTTTAAAAAAGGCTTAGCTGAACCTGCAATTCCAAAAAATTTGGAGAAATTAAAGAAGATTCTCTCTGCGCTCCATGTTTCCAAGGGAATACAAGAAGCATTGCTCGATAAAAACTTCGGCGAACTCAAAGAAAAAGTATTCGAAATTCACCGCAAGGCAAATGAGATGGGCCACCTCTTTTCAAAAATCCATCCAAAAGATATCAGTGAATTATTGTCTACTCAGCACCGCATAGACATAGACGCTGACGCAATCATCCTCGAAGAACCTATCAAAACAACCGGCCGTCATGAAGTACTGCTCCAAGTTGGTGCCAAAAAAGGAATGCTGATTTTAGAAGTAATAGGTGATAAATAGACAATACCGAATATTTTATGCTATGGTGTTTTTAAACTAAAACCAAGTACCATGAAAAAATTAGAGTTCGACCTGACAACAATGGCTATACGCCAAGTGCAGCAATTTACACCAAGTAGTGATTTTGTTAAAAGGTTTGGTGATTGTACTCGTCTTATTGAGTATTACCCAAACCAAAATTCACTAGCAATAACAATTGGTGAATTTTCATTAGGAGATAAAATTGTGGATGTAAAAATCCGACATTCACAAACTTTTCTCAGGACGAGGTTTGATAAATCATCTGACATCACCTTTGATTTATACGGTAGAGATTTTAAAGGAAATTCTATCCGTTTAGGGAACGGTTACTCAGTAACAGGAGACGAGCCGACTATTTCAGAATTTGAAAAAGCATGGCCAAAATCTTTACCTAAAATACAAGAGGTCCTGTTAAAAATTGCTGAGTACTTTCATTCTAATGAATTAAAAAACTTTGCAAATGAGGTTGAGAAATTACTACTACCAGACCTTGTTGCAGCCTAAAACACAGCTCAATAAAAAATCACCTTCTTTTCAGAAGGTGATTTTTTTATTTACGCTACGTGGACGACTTTCTTAATAACTGTCGTACCATCAAAATGTGTTTTGCGTTTGTTGGAAAATGAAATCGTTCCTGGAGTGAGTGCGAAAAGTGTGTGATCTTTACCAGTACCTACATTTTTACCTGCGATGATTTTTGAACCACGTTGGCGGATAATGATAGAACCAGCTTGCGCTTTTTGGCCAGCATAAAGTTTCGTCCCCAAATATTGAGGATTGGAATCGCGACCGTTTTTGGTTGAACCTTGGGCTGCCTTATGGGCCATGGTAGTAAGTAGTTAGTAGTAAATAGTAAGTAGGGAAAACAAGACAAATTCGGACAAAATACACAGGCAGATGAGCTAAAATAGCGTATACTTTCTATGTATGAAGACTATACACAATTTGCGGGAGAAAATCAAGTCCTTTCTCCGCAGTTCAAAAGGGCGGGATGTGGTCACCATTTTGATCATCGTTTTTGTCGCTATAGGCTCATTTTTACTGGGTTCTTTGTCGGGGCAAGAGAGGGCAGGGAATGCCCCTATCGTCTTTGCTGATAGCCTGGCGCCCTATAAGCTCGACCATGCGATAGATACAGCGCCAAAACAGCAAAATAAGTCTACCTCATCCCAACCTTCTCCTTATCAAGGAGAAGGGGCCGCACACGCATTTATGGCCTCCAAAAATGGGACCAAATACTACCCAGACGGCTGTTCAAATCGAATATTAGACGAAAATAAGGTCTTCTTCGATACAGCGGCACAAGCCGAAGCTGCCGGTTATACACTATCAAGCACATGCAAATAATATGAGACATAATTTCTACAAACAATTATTTTATTTTATTTTATTATTTATTTTCGTGGCGCTCACGACGTGGATTTCTCTTAAAGATATTCGCGGAATATCTTCACAAAAAAACAAGGGGACAGAGGATACAACAACTAAAACTGAAGACCTCTCGACGCCGACACCGCCAACGAGCAACCTTCCAGGACCACTTACCCATATTGTTAAGCAATTAACTGGACAACAAGAGTCTCTCAAAATACGGGAGCTTATTATGCTTACCAATAAAGAACGTGTAAAAATAGGGCTTGCACCGCTTGTAGAAAATACAACACTTGATAGATCCTCTCAAGTAAAAGCAACAGACTTACTTGCTCGACAATATTTTGAACATGAAAGCCCAACAGGAGAAACAGTGGGAGATCTCACGCAACATGCTGGATATGAATATTTAGTTATCGGAGAAAATTTAGCACTTGGCACCTTTATAGACAACCAAAGCGTTATCGATGCATGGATGGCAAGTCCGGGCCACAAAGCAAACATTCTTGATGCGCGGTATGTTGATATTGGTATGAGTGCGATTAAAGGCACGTACAAAGGCGACTCAGTCTGGGTCATTGTCCAACATTTTGGATTACCACTTGATGTGTGCCCTCCTGCTGCTGACCAAAAATTAAAAGCCGAGATTACCGCAGAGACGATTGCTTTGACTAGTGTGAAAAAGGATCTTACCGCTCAGCAAGAGCAAATAAACGTAATGAATCAATCAGACCAAGACTACAAAGATGAAATAACGAGTTATAACGCAAATGCAGAAAAATACAATAATCGACTTACTGCACTTAGGGAATTAATTACCGAATATAATTCCCAAATAAAAATATTTAATTCGTGCGTCACGGTGAAGGGAACAGCGCAATCAGCTCATTAAGATTTTTAAATAATTTGATGGAGGGGAGTGGTCAAAGCGCTAGTATGGCAACGTCGCACAATATATCTTTTGCGCGTGTACGTTAGACGACATATACCTATAGAGCAAAGGGTTCTATAAAGGCTTTCTCTTCTTACAAAACACTTCAAAGGTAGCCCAGCTCATTAACTGCTGATCTTTTGCTAGTTTATTCTTTTTATTATTCATAATGGTATCTAGCATCCCCTGACCAATTTTCTGATTCATTTGTACAAAAACAATTGGATATTGTCGCATGTAGATTGATGCATATTTAGCGAGTTTACTATTAATGCACCCGAGTACATTCTTCTTCGTGCTTGCATAGAAGATATCAACACAAAAGCCTGTACCAGCATCATATACAAAGAAATCAGCCCGAGTGCGCTTATCGTCACTAAAAAAGTACTCTCGATGCACGTACGGCTTGCCGTATCGTTTTACTAAAAAATCATAGACCTCTTTCTCAAAGACATTATTTCTTTTATTAATGACGTGTGCACGAGCACTACTATGCGCACCTGTACGAAAATCATTATTACTTTCCAATTTTAATTGCTTACGCACTGACAATAAACCTCTATGACTGCGCTGAATTGATTTTGATGATGGTAGATATGGAAAACTATCAACTTCTGTGGCTGTTGGATAATGACCGTGTTGTGTATAAAAATGTTTCAACCCCGCCTCAAGCTCTTCAATTGTCCACGGTTTTTGATTGCCGACTTTTTGTTGTCTCAGTGGAGTACTCATAACCCTTATTATAAAATCAAGATTAATGTCGCACAAGGCTTAATCCACACCAACCAATAAGAAAAGCCCCCTGATCAACCAAAGGGCTTTTATATAACTTATTCGATACTATCTACCAACTAATAACTTTAAATACTTTCATCATCACAAATGATACAAGTCCGATAATTCCTGACACCAAAAACGGTAGCCCTGGATGCAGCGCATAACTTGCGGTTGCAATCAGTGAACCAATAATCATGCCGAGTGTCGTGAGTGAACTTGCAATACCAAGATACTCCCCTTTTTTCTCTGGATTAAATCCAGCGATAAAACTAGAAAGGACCGGTCGCAATGTTCCTTGTCCGAAGGTGGATAACACGAGACCGGCAAATACTGCTAGTAGTATTGGAAATGATTGCAGTATCATGCCAACGCCAAAGAACACAAACATTACAATTGCGAGTATTTTTTCTCTAAATTTTTTCAACAACACTCGTCGCAACAGTATCTGGTTGATCAAGATAAGTACACCAATGCCAGCAAATACGAATCCTGTTTGCGATACGCTAAATCCAAAGATGCGCTCCATATACATCGCAAACGTTACTTGTTGCAATGCAAGCGCTGTCGAAAATAAAAACCAGATAAAGAATAATCCTTGAATTTTTTTATGCTTGAATCCATCAATAATCGGTATAAATGGATTAAAGATAACCTTCTTATCAGCATTTCGCGTGATACGTGTTTCAGGTAAAAAGAAAAATGCAAAAATAGCATTAAGACTTGCGAGTATTGCAACAAAGTAAAATGGTGTTGTATTGCCATGGGACGCAAGCAACCCGCCAAGCGTTGGCCCAAGAATGAACCCGAGACCAAACATTGCACCAAAAAGACCGAGGTTTGCCGTACGTTCTTTATTATCGCGCGCAATATCTGCCAAAGTACTTTGTGCTGTCGTTATATTACCCGCAGCAAGACCATCGATAATGCGCCCAATGAACAAAAAGAGTACACTACTTGCCTTTGCAAAAATAAACCAGCCGATAGCACTACTTGCAATACTGATAATAAGAATTTTGCGTCGTCCAATACGATCTGACAACGAGCCAAGATACGGCGCCGAGAAAAAAGAAAAGAACGCATATGCACCAAATAAAAGCGTAACAACCGTGGTCGAAACACCAAATGAAGCAACATATGACGGCAATACAGGAATGAGAATACCAATACCAACAACATCAATAAAGATGGTCGTCAGCACGAGTATTTTTGTTTTTATCCGTTGTGCATTTGTTTGAAGTATTTCCATATTGTTATTTTTTAATTTTAAGAAACTATACCACACAGGCACTTTCTGTAACAAAATCAGAACATATTGTTCTGATTTTGTAAAGTTAGCTATTTTGCTGGTTCTTTTACCTTTTTGGGTTTCTTTTTTTCTTTTCTATGTCCGTCTCCTTTTGCCATAAAATAATTGAATTATTTACATTTATAATACTCAGATTGTACCACAATTATTTTTTGAGAAGGGCATGATAGAGAGGATCTTTAGCTTTGTCATATCCTCTCGCTCTCCCCTCTTTTCGGCCATAGTCTTTAATCGCATACGCAGCTTGCTTCCAGTTTTTCTTAGGAATAATATGTTGCAAATCTAATTCTATCTTGTCAGGATTATTTGATACTGAAAGTTGGAATCGGTGAGCAAAACGAATCACATGCGTGTCTACGGGAATGCCGATGTTTTTATCCGTACCAACATGTGACAGCACAACCATCGCTGTTTTTCGTCCGACGCCAGGCAAGGTGCGCAATTTTTCTTCATCAAGAGGTACGTTGTTACCAAATTCTTTCACAATCATCGCTGATGTTTGTTTAATGTATGTTGCTTTCGTATTAAAATAGCCGACGCGACGAATTATATTCGCAATATCAGCGATGGGTGCATTTGCCAATTTTTTTGCCGTCGGGTATGTTTTAAATAATTCTTTCGTTACTTTATTGACGCCATCATCCGTTGTCTGCGCACTCAAAATAACCGCAATCAAAAGTTCCCATGGATTTTTATAATCCAAATACGTTTTTGTTCTCGTATAATTTGCACGCAACACTGGCCATATTTTGTTCCATCTATTTTTGGGGTCTTTTTTCACGGTAACACTATACCATTTACCAAAGATATACACAGATACCGGAATAATATCTTGCTACACTTCTGTATATGCATAAATTAATACTTTTTGTGATCCTTATTTTATCTATTGCCACTTATTATTTTACTGGTGTTGGGTTTGCATTTACAACTACAGAGCAATTAATTGCAGGGCTCGGTGTAGGAATACTTTTATATCTCGCGGGGAAAAAAGGAAATTACCAATTCACCCTCGCCGTACTGACGTTCTTTTCGATAACCCTTTCGCTTGGGTGTAGTTTTCTCAGCGAGACAATAGCATCTGGCCCATTTGCAACAACAATGACACTAAGTCCGTGGATGATACTCGCAATAGCAGGACTTATCAGCACTATTGCGTGGACAAGTTTGGATAAATTCAAACATAAAGATGCATTCTCTGGGATTCTTCTCGCAGTATTTACCATAAACTGGCTTATCTTGGCAGTAAACGTACATTTCTTTGAAGACTGGAAAATGGAAAACTGGCTCACGGTCCCTTTTGTTATTATTATTTATTTCACCCATCGTTGGTTTAAATTATCAAATATTTCCTACGCGCTTATTTTTATTTATATGATGCTCCATATTTATGGATCGCATTATACCTACGCTGAAGTGCCTGCTGGATTTTGGATGCAACACATGTTTGATTTAGCGCGCAATCAATATGACCGCATTGTTCACTTCTCATTCGGCTTACTCCTTAGCTATCCCCTTCGCGAAATGATTCTTCGTATCACGAATGCAAAAGGTATTTGGGGATACTGGTTCCCTGTTGAGTTTGTCCTCGCATTCTCTTGTATTTACGAATTATTAGAATGGGCAATCGCGGTACTCTTCGGCGGAGATCTAGGTATTGCCTATTTGGGTAGCCAAGGAGACGTCTGGGACGCTCAAAAAGACATGTTCCTCGCTGGACTAGGGTCTATGATAGCAATGGCAATAATTGCGTGTATTGTCTGCCATTATAAAAAGAGTGCATTCTGGAGTGAAATGCGCGACAGTCTCCGCGTCAAACACAAAGGAGCGCTTGGCGAAGTAGCCCTCGAACGAATTGCGAAAGAATAATACAAAGGCCACCCGAAGAGGGTGGTTTTTGTATTCCCTTGCATCGGGGTATACTGTACGTGTAATTAGTAATTAATATGTTATATGGAAAACAATACTCAACAACCAAGAAAAGTAATTCGTGTCTCAAAAAATAAAATTATCGGTCTGATTATTGGTCTTATAGTTATTTTTATTCTTTTCTTTGTGTATGCACAATTAGGAGGTCTCCGTAATGCTCGAATAAATACCATGGGTGGTGAATATAACGGAGTAACATCAAACAGCGGCAGTAATTCTATTCGAGACTTTACTCTCCCAGAAGCAAGCTCTCCTTCATCAAATTCATTCATGGATAGAATGATGCCTCCTTTTTATTACGGAGGTGAACCATCTATCAAAGATACACGAGAATTTTTAAAGACAAGTTATAATGCGCAAATTAAAACGCGAGATGTATCTCGTGTCATAAGTGACACTAAAAACGCAATTCGTGATGTAGAAGGTCGCATTGACTCACTCAATAGTTCAGAAAAAAGTGGGTACATTTCATTTGTTGTTCCAAAAAGCAAATTTAGTGAGTTCCAAAACACTATGGA
>CALRCO010000005.1 GCA_943354645.1 Candidatus Nomurabacteria bacterium
GCAGAACTCCTTATAAAAGGAGGTTTTATTCATAAAGAAATGGCCGGCGTGTATTCGTTTTTACCACTCGGACTTCGGGTGATAAATAAGATAGAAGCCATCATCAGAGAAGAAATGAATCAGATTGGTGGTGTGGAAATGAGAACCACTGCATTTCAAAACAAAGAAGTATGGGAGAAATCAAATCGATGGGATGACGAGGTTGTCGATGTATGGTTTAAAACAACATTAAAAAATGGCGGAGAAATCGGCTTGTCGTTTACGAACGAAGAAGCGTATGCGAACATGTTGAAACAATACATACAATCGTATAAAGATTTACCAATGTATCCGTATGACTTCAAAACTATTTTTAGAAATGAAACGAGAAGCAAATCAGGTATTATGCGCGGACGAGAATTTTACTGGAAAGCGCTCTACTCTTTTTCAAAAGATGATGCAGAGCACGCTGCGTTTTATGAAAAAGCAAAAGAAGCATACAAAAAGATTTTCAAACGAGCCGGTATTGGTCATTTGACGTATACAACATTTGCATCCGGCGGTAGTTTCTCAAAATTCTCACACGAATTTCAGACAGTAAGTGGTGCCGGCGAAGATACTATTTATGTAGATGAAGCAAAAGGAATTGCAATCAATAAAGAAGTATACAACGATGAGGTTCTCGCGGACCTTGGCGTGGATAAAGCAAATGTAGTTGAACAGCGAGCTATTGAAGTGGGAAATATTTTCTCGCTTGGTACCAAATTTTCAACACCATTTAATCTAACCTATAAAAATGAAACAGGTGATGATGTGGAAGTTGTTATGGGTAGCTACGGTATCGGACTTGGAAGACTTATGGGTACGATTGTCGAAGTGTTATCTGACGATAAAGGCATCATCTGGCCAGAATCTGTCGCGCCATTTAAGGTGCACATACTTGCACTTGGTGAATCGGAGAATGTAAAAGAAAAAGCAAACGAGCTGTACGAATTGCTTTCAAAGAAAAATATAGAAGTATTGTTTGATGATCGCGCAGGCGTCATGGCTGGCGAGAAATTTGCAGATGCAGATCTTCTCGGTATGCCGTATCGTGTGGTTGTGTCAGAACGAAGTTTGAAAGATGGCGGCTATGAAATTAAGAAACGGACAGACGACAAAGGTCGCATCGTAAATGAAACAGAATTGATAGAAATGATATAAAAGGTTTGTGTGTCATCCCGGCGAAGGCCGGGACCCAGGCTACAATACCTCACCCCAGCCCTCTCCTAATTTAGGAGAGGGGGCCGGACGAAAAAACCATGTTCAGTAAACTCTACCAACTATTTTCAAATGACATCGGTATCGATCTTGGTACCGCAAATACACTCGTGTACCTTAAAGGTCACGGGATTGTTATTAATGAGCCGTCGGTAGTTGCGCTTAATACGAAAACAGGACAAATTGTTGCAGTCGGCACTGAGGCCAAAGATATGCTGGGCCGTACACCAGGACACATCAGAGCAGTGCGGCCACTTGTTGATGGGGTGATTTCTGATTTTGAAGTGACCGAAGAAATGCTTGCATATTTTATCGGTAAGACAGAAAAGCTTTCAAAGAAATTTTTTAAACCGCGCGTGGTAGTCGGGGTGCCGTCTGGTATTACCAATGTCGAAGCGCGCGCTGTCTATGATGCGGCAAAGAGTGCCGGTGCGCGCGAGGTCTATATTATGGAAGAACCAATGGCAGCAGCTGTTGGTATTCGATTGCCGGTCAAAGATCCTGTCGGCTCAATGCTTGTTGATATTGGTGGTGGTACGACAGATATTGCCGTCATTTCTCTTGGTGGTATTGTCCGTTCCAAAAATTTAAAAATTGCTGGCGATAAATTAAACAACGATATCATTTCGTATTTGCGCGATGAATTTAAATTGCTCATTGGTGAAAAAACTGCCGAGCATATAAAAATAGTATTAGGTACTGTTCTCGAAGGCGAACCAAAAGAAATTCCAGTGCGTGGTCGCGATTTGGTGACAGGACTGCCGAAAGAAGTTATTATTACGGATTCTGATATTCGTGAAGCAATTGGTGGATCCATTGCGAATTTGATTGATGGTATTAAAGAAGTACTCGAGACGACACCTCCTGAAATATTATCGGATGTCATGCAGCGTGGCATTGTGCTTGTTGGTGGTGGGGCACTCATTCACGGACTCGATAGTCTTTTGCAGACAATGCTCAAAATTCCTATTTATATAGCGGAAGATCCACTCTCAGCAGTTGCGCGTGGTACCGGTGTTGTCCTTGATGATGTGTTGTACTATAAAGATGTATTAGTAAATATTGCAACCAATGAATTACCTCCACGATAAAGCACGACGGAGTAAACGAATAAAATATTTTGCAGGCTTTGCTGTTGTGCTTGCAATAGCTTTATTTTTTACTCCAAAAATCGTTGCGCGTATTGCACCAACAGGGCACACCTTACTTGGTAGGTTTTTTCACTTTAAACAAAATATAGTGCTCGATGCGGATGATATGTTTCTTTCTAAAAAATCCCTGATTGCCAGAAAAATAGATCTTGAAGAACAAGTTGCGACACTCTCTGCACAAATAGAACAAGATAAAATAACTGCTGCACAAGAAATAAAAATTCAAGAAGAATTGGCGCAAGCACCGGAAAAGAAATTCGTCGTTGCAGGAGTATTGGCGACACCTACGGCGTCGCCCTATGACACGCTCGTTATTGATGTCGGCGAAAATGTCGGCATCAAACGTGGTATGCGCGTATTTGCCCATGTCGTGATTCCGATTGGTTATGTGAGTGATGTGTATGCAAAAACGAGTAATGTCATTTTATATTCAACCCCAGGCGAACACACGGAAGCAATGCTCTCGTCGGTAGAATTACGCACCGAACTCATCGGTCGTGGTGGTGGCAACTTTGAAGCGCATGTGCCTATTGATGTACCCATCACGAACGGCGAGCAAGCGGTCGTGCCAGGACTCTCCGGACAAATTCTTGCGGTAGTAGGAGACAGCACACGTAACCCACGCGATCCATTTCAAAAAGTATTATTGGTAAGCCCTGCAAATGCGCAGAATCTTTCTTACGTATATCTAGAACAGTAATTTATTTTCTGTGTCATCTCGGACACGAGTTATCGAAGTTTGATCCGGGATCCAGGCTCGTCCGAAATTAGCCTGGGTACCGGCCTCCGCCGGTATGACACAAGAGGACGTTTTAGTGTATATTGAAGCCATCTTGAAATCCTTTAATTTCCACATCGAAAAAGAATTAGACGGCACTATGGCACGCGCGGGGAAAATTACTACGCCACATGGTGATATTTTGACGCCGGCATTTGTTCCGGTTGGGACAAAAGCAACGGTCAAAGGCGTCACCCCAGAAGAACTTGAAGCTGTCGGCGCGCAGGTGGTCCTCGCAAATACGTACCATTTGTATTTACAACCTGGAGATGAACTCGTGCGCGACATGGGTGGCTTGGGCAAATTTATGCACTGGCAAGGACCGACGATGACCGACTCCGGCGGATTCCAAGTATTTTCTCTCGGCGCTGCGTATGGTAAAGAACTTTCAAAAGTCACCAAAATTACTGATCCTGATTATTTAATTCCGGAACGATCCATGGATCCTGAAGCTGCGCCGCTTGCAAAAATTGGCGCCGACGGCGTTGTCTTCAAATCACATCTGGATGGTTCGGTACATTATTTTTCTCCGGAGCGATCTATTGAAATTCAGCACAACATTGGCGCGGATATTATTTTTGCATTTGATGAATGTACGTCACCTGCGCATGATAGAAAATATCAAGAAGAAGCACTTGATCGGACACATCGCTGGGCGAAGAAAAGTTTGGAGCATCATCATAAATTATTAGCAAACACCTCATCCCAACCTTCCCCTGCAGAGGGGAAGGAGTCGGATCCTACCCCCTCTCCTTTGCAGGAGAGGGCTGGGGTGAGGTTTTCGCCTGTCGCTTTGTTTGGTGTCATTCAAGGCGGACGTGACGAAGAGCTTCGAAAACGATCCGCCAAAGAAATTTCCGAAATGAAATCAGAAAGCGGCAAAGAATTTGACGGATTCGGTATCGGTGGCAGTTTTGCAAAAGAAGATATGGCAACTGCGGTGAAGTGGTGCAATGAAATTTTACCGAAAGAAAAACCACGACACCTCCTTGGCATCGGTGAACCAGAAGATTTATTTATGGGTGTTGAACAAGGTGTCGATCTTTTTGACTGTGTCGGTCCGACACGTATCGGTCGCAATGGACAAGCGATTACGCATATAGGGAAATTAAACATGATGAATGCAGAATTTGTTACCGACCATGCGCCGCTTGATAGCGAGTGCGGATGTTCTGTGTGTAAGCATTACACGCGTGCATATATCTCGCATTTGTTCCGAGCAAAAGAAATGTTGGGCTCGGTGCTCGTTACCCAGCACAATTTATATTTCACGCTCAATCTTGTTTCCAAGATGCGCGAAGCCATTTTAAACGGCACCTTCATGGAACTCAAAGATACCTTTCTTGCAAAATATAACCAAAAAAGTACAATCAAATAAACTAAAATTTAAAAATTATGAGCGTAATTCCACCGAAAAATCGTCCTACACTAGGATATTATCGACACCACAAAAATACTCCCGATATGCCAGCCGGGAAATATTATTATAAACTCGTCTGTCTCACCGCAGATTCTGAAATTGGCAGCGAAATTCGTGCCATTTATTTTCCACTTTACCGAGCAAGTGTGTATGAAGTTGGTCTTGCTGATGACCGCGTACTTGAACGGGTAGATGGTGAAGGATTTCTTGATCCAGTTAAAGGTAAACCAGAAGCACGATTTACTTTTATCGATGATGGAGTGTTGATTAAAGAATTGCAGGAAATCGAAATAAAAATGTATGGGCAAATCATACCCCTACTCGAATTTCCACGCTGAAAATTGAAAGCCATACTATTCACCTTGTATGGCTTTTTTTATTTCCCCAAATAGCGTAAAGTACCAACATGAATAAGCGTAAGCAAAAAATACTCGTAACTGGTGGCGCGGGGTATATTGGCTCGCATGCCATTATTGAGCTTATCGATGCAGAATACGATGTTATTTCGATTGATAATTTTTCAAATTCCACTAAAGATACATTTACGCGCATCAAGAAAATAACTGGCGTATCTGTGCGAAATTATGTAGGTGACGTAGCGGATGTTGCATTGCTCGAACGAGTGTTTAAAAAAGAAAAGCATATCGACGGCATCATTCATTTTGCCGCACTCAAATCTGTGCCGGAATCTGTCGCTGATCCAATTCGTTATTATGAAAATAATATAGGCTCATTATTCTCTATTATTTCTTTTGCAAAAAAGCACAATATAACGCAGTTTGTATTTTCTTCTTCTGCTGCGGTGTATGGTGATATTACAAAATTACCGGTCAATGAAAAAACACCACTTGCACCACCCGCATCGCCGTACGGTGCGACAAAAGTGATGGGAGAAATGATGCTGCGCGATATTGCTCATGCGAGTCCGGAATTAAAAATTGCGATGCTCCGTTATTTTAATCCGATTGGCGCACACACAAGTGGTATGCTCGGTGAATTACCACTTGGCGCTCCCGCAAATCTTGCCCCAATTATTATTGAAGCGGCGAGTAGTGTGAGGAAAAATGTTACTATTTTTGGTAACAATTATTCAACACGCGATGGTACGTGTATCCGCGATTATATTCATGTATCCGACATTGCACGAGCACACGTCGATGCGTTGCGATTTTTACAAAAACAAAAAAATTGCTGTGAGATATTTAATTTGGGTTCAGGTAAGGGGGTGACCGTACTCGAACTTATTCAGGCCTTTGAAAAAGTAACTGAGATAGTTGTGCCAGTGACTATCGGCAAACGCCGAGCAGGGGATATGGCAGCAATCTACTCGGACTGTCGCAAGGCAAAAAAAATGCTCGGCTGGGTGCCGCGATTTTCTATACAAGAAGCAATGCAAAGTGCATGGCAGTGGCACCTTAATTTAGTAAGCAAAAAACCTTCTAAAAGAGCCCTAAAATAAGGGGATATTGGAGGTGTTGACAAAAAGGATGGGATATGATAAGATACATCTAGGACTGAGGGACTAATTCCAGTCTATTTAAAACCCCAAATTGCATGGTTATACAAGTCACGCGATTGCGTAGTTTGATATGATTCAACTACGCCTCCTCTAAACCCACTATTAAGTGGACCCTCGTCACTGGGTAAGTGTGATATGGGCTATATCTAGCCTCAAGTAAGTTGATGGAAATGATCCATCACAAAAATTTCAAGCCCCCGATAGCAATATCGAGGGGCTTTTTTTATTCCAAAATTTAGCGTACAGTAATTTGGTAGTTCTGTGTCATTCCGAACACGAGTCCGCGAAGTTTGATCCGGAATCCAGGCTCGTCTACCTCACCCCAGCCCTCTCCTTATCAAGGAGAGGGAGAAATACATATGTCAAAACCTTTATTTACTCTCAAATCAGAATACAAGCCAGCGGGCGATCAGCCGGAGGCAATTAAACAACTCACGGAGGGTGTAAAAAAAGGTCTGCACAAACAGACACTTCTTGGTGCTACGGGTACCGGTAAGACATTTACGATGGCAAATGTGATTGCAAATATCGGCAAACCAACACTTGTCATCGCCCACAACAAAACCCTCGCGGCACAGCTTGCGCAGGAATTTCGCGCATTTTTTCCGGACAATGCAGTGCATTATTTTGTTTCCTATTACGACTACTATCAACCAGAAGCGTACATGCCGGTGACGGATACGTATATTGAAAAAGATGCGCAGATCAACAAAGAAATTGATCGACTTCGTCACGCGTCAACGCAATCGTTGCTTTCACGCAAAGATGTAATTATTGTTGCATCCGTTTCTTGTATTTACGGTTTGGGGAGTCCTGCAGAATATGAACGCGTGAATTTTAAAATAAATATTGGCGATAAACTTTCGCGTACGGATATCATGAAGCATTTGATTGCTATTCATTACAATCGCACGACGGCGGATCTTGAGCCTGCGACATTTCGTGTGGTTGGTACGAGGGTTGATGTGATGCCTGTCGCGGATACCTATATGTATCAAATAGAAACATTGGGTGGGGCAGTATCGCGCATTATAAAAGTAGATCCAATAACCTCACAGATTCTTTCGGAAGAGAAAACAATTTTTATTTTCCCTGCAAAACATTTTATTACGAAAAAAGAGGAAATTGCACGCGCAGTAAAAGATATTAAAGATGAACTTACTGCCCAATTGAAACATTTTGAAAAAGAAGGAAAGTTGCTCGAAGGTGAACGCATTAAGCGCCGCACTAATTATGATTTGGCGATGATTAAAGAAGTTGGGTATTGTAATGGTATCGAAAACTACTCGCGACATTTATCCGGCAAGGCGCCAGGTGAAGCACCGGATACGCTCCTCTCATATTTTCCCTCGACTACGCTCGGGACAGGCCCCCATAAAAAAAGAGTGCCAGATTTTCTCACGTTTATCGATGAATCACACGTGACACTACCGCAAATCACCGGCATGTACGCAGGTGATGCATCGCGCAAGGGTACGCTTGTTGAATTTGGTTTTCGATTGCCGTCTGCAAAAGATAACCGCCCGCTTAAATATCCTGAATTTGAAAAAAATATAAACCAAGTGGTGTATGTATCTGCAACACCAGGCAAAATTGAACATGCAGAAAGCGATCAGATTGTAGAGCAAATTATTCGTCCAACGGGTCTTATTGATCCGCAGGTAGATGTGCGGCCAATTATGGCTTCTTCTTTTGTCATTCCGGACAGCGAGTCATCGAAGCATGATCCGGAATCCATCGCGAACAAGCCAAGCAATGGATCCCCGGTTCTATCTGCGACAGATAGCCCGAGGATGACACAGAAAGAAAAAAACAACTATCCTGGTCAAGTCCAAGATTTTATACGAGAAACAGAAGCGACGATCGCGCATGGCGGACGTGTACTTGCAACAACACTCACGAAACGCATGGCAGAAGATTTGGCAACGTATTTGAAAGAGCGCAAAATCAAAGCCGAATATTTGCACAGTGAAATTAAGACGATCGATCGTATTCGTATCCTCACGCAATTCCGACGTGGAGAATTTGATTGTTTGGTCGGGGTGAACTTGCTCCGCGAAGGATTGGATTTGCCGGAAGTAGAGCTCATTGGTATTTTGGACGCAGACAAGGAAGGATTTTTGCGTAGCGATACGGCACTTATTCAGACTATTGGTCGCGCGGCGCGCAATGTATTCGGTCGGGTGATTTTGTACGCAGATAGGATTACTGGTTCTATGGAACGTGCGCTTGAAGAAACAAATCGTCGCAGAGCGAAACAAGTTGCCTATAATACAAAACACGGCATTACGCCGCAGACGATTATCAAGCAGATCAAAGATATTGCGTCTGAGCTTGAAAGTGATCACGAAAAAGCAGTCAATGCAGAACTCTCGACCGATTTGGCAATTTTTTCAAAATTGGGGGCAGACGGCAAAACAAAACCGATGCAAAAGTTAATCAAGCTCAAAGAAAAAGAAATGGCGAATGCTGTGAAAGAATTAGACTTCGAGGTGGCAGCTATACTTCGAGATGAAATAAAATTTTTGAACGCTAAGATTGCTAAAGAAGAAGAAAGTGTCGCGTAACGAACCGAAGTCCCGTAGTGAAAATTGTATGCGCTCGATACAATTTTCTACTACTGGGATGAGACTGCGGCGATATTGCGGGATGAAATAAAGTTTTTGAACGCGAAAATTAGTAAAGAAAAAGAATAATAAAAAAGCGCTGCCCGAAGGGCAGCGCTTTTTATATAGTTTTCTTTTTTCTCGGCGCTCGTTTTCGTGTTGTTTGTATTTTTTCTTCAGTTGCAGGTGATTGATCAATAATTTTTCGAGGGCGCAGTGGAGAAATTTTGGGTCGGTTGCGGATAATCCATGTATCGACACTGTAAGCACCGGCACCAGTAACAAAAAGAGCCGAGAGAATACCAAAGAAGGTGATGTGCGAGTAGACATCTTCACGGAAAAAGAAAAAAGTAAATGAAACTACGATAAATGCAACCGCAGAAGTGAGACGTATTCGAAAACCGATGACGAAAAATATGCCTAGTATAAGTTCAACAATGCCGGCGCTTACTACCCACATAGCAGGCGAAACATGAATGAAAGAGCTGAGAGTATATTGGGTCACCACAAGTTCTGAAAGATGTGGGTTTAACAATTTTTCATAAAACGCAAGGAAGATCATTGAACCACCAAGACCTACGCGTAAAATAAAAGGAACATATTTTGTATATTCTTTAAGTGCAATACTTGGGAAAAGTAAAATATCATCAAGACCAGGGCGGGCGTTATCGAGGATAATCATCGCAAGTGCTGCTGCTGCAAATTCAAGATTACCAAGTATGTAAAAATCTCGCGTGAATGCAAAAAGATATAAGACAAATGACGTGATCGCTGCAGGGATAAGTAAAAATCCGGTGAGCATCAAGAAACCGAGCATGATTTGGAGGAATGAAAAAATTGCGTAGCCACCCAAGAGAGGTGAGATGAGTACGTTATGAACACCACTACCTATAAGTGCCATACCGAGCGCAAGACGCAATATCCACGGTACGTATTCATAATATGAAGTGAGAGTAAACCTGATATCACGCATATAGCTACCGATAAATACATTTTTATGAGCGAAATAATACAAAAGACCGACCACCAGTATGGTGGTGAACATGATTACTAGATTTGCTGGTTGTGCGAGTGCTTGTAAAAGATAAAGTGCATCGGGGCCTTTGTGTAACAACATCTCATCATGCGAAATAACATACCCGACATGAGCATGTGTAAAGAGAGGTGCGAAAAAAGAAATAACCGCAAGAACAATAAATTGCATATATACATATATAGTAGCGTATTGTATGAGAAAATAAATTGAGTTATTAACAAAAAAGAGAATTCCGGATACAACTTTTTGAAAAGCACGAAAATTTTTTGGTAAAAATTTCCTCCGTCCGTCGCCGTCGCTCCTCCCGAGGCTTTTCAAAAAGCTGTATCCTTCACTGAGGAGGTTAGCAAAAAGAAAGACCCTTAATCAAAATTTGATTAAGGGTCTGACGGTTAATTTATTGATCAATCTTTTGCGCCGAGTCTTTTTTAGGAAGATAGCAAGTCATGAATACTTTAGTCTTGTCGGAAGTTAGAAGTATTTTTCCTTGCAAGGTTTCAATGGAAGCGCGCACTAATAGTGTACCGCAGAGAGTCATTGGGACTTTATGGAGCGTCCAAATGATTTGCTTGCGAAAGATTGAATCAACAGTACATGGTTTTGTGTAGATCGTACACGGTTGGAACATGCCACTATCGCATACTTGTACCACAAGATTAAATGGTCGTTTGAATGCACTGTCACAATTGATAAAGTTGTAATAGATAGTCATGTTGCCATCTTTAACTATAGGTGGGTTACCTAGAGGAATTACAATCTGAGGTGTGTATGATTCAAAATCGCTAAATGATTGAGCGTTACCGCTAAAAGTAAAGCTGAGACAAAGCATAAGAAGTGTGTATTTCATTGTGGGGTTTTTCTGAACAATACCTACGAAAATATGTTTTGTCAATGTTGTGCCTTATGCTACAATAGACGAGTAATTAAATAGACAGCTACCCCTATAGGCAACGACAGGGGCGCGTTCGCGTAGGTGCGGTCCCTTCTCCTTGTTAAGGAGAAGGCTAGGATGAGGTAGTTTCCACCTCACCCCAACCCTCTCCTGTCCAGTAGAGGGAGCCGAGCAGGCATAAAAAACATTTATGAAAAAATCTAAAGAAAACAATTTTGACGCAGGGAAAATAATCATCAAAGGTGCTCGTACGCACAATCTGAAAAATATCAGTCTTGAAATGCCGCGCAATAAAATGATTGCGGTTACGGGTGTTTCTGGTTCAGGAAAATCATCACTCGCATTCGATACGATATTTGCAGAAGGGCAGCGCCGGTATGTCGAAAGTCTTTCGGCATATGCGCGACAATTTTTGAATCAAATGCCAAAACCGGAAGTGGATGAAATTTCTGGTCTTTCGCCGGCGATTTCCATCGACCAAAAATCCCGCTCAAACAATCCGCGTTCGACCGTGGCAACGATTACCGAAATGTATGATTACCTTCGCGTACTCTATGCGCGCATCGGCCGGCCACACTGTCCGCAATGTGGTGATGAAATAAAAAAACTTTCAAATGAAGAAATTTTAAATTTTGCCTATGACAAAATAAAAGAATACGAAAAACAATCAGGTGGCAAGAAAAAAGTAATGGGTGTTGAATGGAATGATCTTGAAGTACTCGTGCTTGCTCCTGTGGTGCGCGGACGAAAAGGCGAATACTATCAATTACTCTACGATTTACTCGGCAAAGGATTTGCACAGATTCGACTTGATGGAGCATTTAAAAATTTGCGCGACCGTGTCGAACTTTCAAAAAATAAAGCACACACTATCGATGCTGTTGTTGATCGATTTGCACTGCATGAATTTAAAGATGCACCGGATGACGCGCGTATGCGCATTGCGGAGGCTATCGAACGTGCGCTTGTAGAATCAGACGGCTTGGTGATTATAAAAATTGGTGAGGAAGAATCATTGCTCTCGTCGAAATTTGCATGCCCACGTGATGGCTTTTCTTTCCCAGAAATTGAACCACGATTATTTTCATTCAATTCACCATACGGCGCGTGTCCGGATTGTAATGGACTTGGTACCAAATATTTTGGCGGACTCGATGAATGTGATACGTGTCACGGTGCGCGATTGCGAACAGAAGCGATGCATGTGTACTTGGGCGATAAAAAAGTGAATATTGTTGATCTGACGAATCTCTCTGTTGACCATGCAGGTGACTTTTTCATCGAGCTCAAATTGACTGCGCAAGAAAAAGAAATTTCAAAAGTGGTAATTAAAGAAATCGAAGCACGACTTGAATTCCTCATGAATGTTGGCCTTGATTATTTAGCACTCAATCGTAAAGCAAGCACGCTTTCTGGCGGTGAAGCGCAGCGTATTCGACTCGCCTCACAATTAGGTTCACGACTTGTAGGTGCAATGTATGTGCTCGATGAACCGACAATTGGACTCCATCAGCGCGACAATGAACGCTTGATTTCCACACTCGAAAATCTTCGTGACTTAGGCAATACGATTATTGTCGTCGAACATGATGAAGATACGATGTTCGCGTCTGACTATATTGTGGACATTGGCCCGAAAGCGGGCGTGCATGGCGGTGAAGTGATTGTATCGGGGTGGCTTCAAGAATTATTGGATGCAAAAACAAACAGTTCAAAATCGCGCACGCTTGCGTATTTGCGCGGTGAAGCGAATATTCCTGTGCCTGAAAAGCGCCGAGAAAATGAAAAAGGTACATTGCGTATTGCTGGCGGGAAAATTTTCAACATTACAAACTTGAACGTAGAAATTCCGCTTGGTCGGATGATTTCTATCACCGGCGTGTCTGGTTCTGGAAAGTCATCGTTCATGTATGAAATTTTGTACAAAAACTTGCAGGCGCGCTATGAACGCGCATATCGAACGGCGACTATATTTAACTGTACGAGTTTTACGGGCACTGAATATTTATCACGCGCAATTTTGATTGATCAATCGCCAATTGGCCGTACACCGCGCTCAAATATCGCGACATACACAGGCGCGTTTACGCATATCCGCGATCTTTTTGCCACAACGGATGAAGCACGACTTCGCGGATGGAAGCCAAATAGATTTTCATTTAACGTGAAAGGTGGCCGATGTGAAGCATGTGAAGGTAACGGCGAAATTGCCGTTGAAATGCACTTCTTGCCGACGGTCTATGTGACCTGCGATGTGTGTAATGGCAAACGATTTGGTAAAGAGACGCTCACGGTAAAATACAAAAAGAAAAATATTTATGAAGTATTGAAAATGACAGTTGAAGAAGCACTTACGTTCTTTGAAGATATTCCTGCGGTGTATGACAGGTTGAATACGCTCAATGAAGTAGGACTTGGCTATGTCGAGCTTGGCCAATCTGCAACGACACTTTCTGGCGGTGAAGCACAGCGCGTGAAAATTTCTTCAGAGCTCTATCGTCCGCATTTGGAAAAAACAATTTATTTGCTCGATGAGCCAACAGTAGGACTTCATTATGATGACGTTGCGAAATTGCTCGATGTCTTGAACAAACTTATTGCGAAAGGGAACACGGTGGTGTTGATTGAACACAATATGGATATTATTAAATGCTCGGATTATATTATCGACATCGGGCCTGAAGGTGGTGTTGGTGGCGGTGAAATTGTCGCCAGAGGAACCCCAGAACAAGTAGCCAACTCACCTAAATCTTATACTGGCAAATATCTTAAAAAAGTACTTAAAAGGCGATAATTTCAAAGATTGCTTGCCCCGTAGCGAGCTCCGCTCTGCTACTGGGGTTGCAAAAGGAACTCCAGAAGAAGTTGCGAATTCTCCGAAGTCATATACAGGTAAATATCTTAAGAAAGTATTGAAACGGAAATAAAATACACCTGTTCGATTTTGTCGAACAGGTGTAGTGGTTCTTTATACGGCAACTAATTTTTCTGCGTATGCGTCTTCAATCAAAAACTTCTTTAAACTTGCGAGTTTGTTGGAGAGTTCAATAAGATTATTTGTTTCTTCAATAGAAAGAGAAGCAACAATCTTTCTGTGTGGCAGTGCGCCATCGTGTATCATTGTTTTCACTGAGTATGTCCCATCAATATTTGACTTCAGTTCAACTATGTTTTTGTAGCCGACCTTGTTATGAGTTTCATCTCTTCGACTAAACAATTTGCTGTAAAAAAGAACCTTGTCTATTACCCCTTCTTTTTTTGAAATCCAGCAGCACGGCGTCTCCGATGTCATACTAGGAGGGATTTCTTGTTTATTGGTGATGCTTGTATACCCAGTTATCGGGGCAATCAATCCTTCTTCTATAGACATATTGAAATTTGTCTTTTCTCTTTCCATTGCGGACTTTAAATTGTGGAGGCTATTCATGTTTTTGAATTTTTCTTTATCCTACTCCGTATGGTCAAAAAGTCAAATAAAAAATGAGTCACGTGAAGTGACTCATTTTTACTTGCAGCATCTTTTGATTAAACCTGCTTATTTCTGCTAACTTGTCATATTCTCGGGTGAGTGCTACATTTTGCGATCTGCACTCGTCTTCTAATTCTTGGTTACCGAGTACACCCCATAGCAATTGTTCGTAAGTTTCTGCACCTAAAATTCGTTGCCTTATTTTTGGGTCAGTAATTTGTTTTACCAAGAGCTTCCTCTTAATACTTTCGAGAATAAGACGTCCTGTTGGTGAAGGTATCATAGGTTTTGTTTTTGTCACCATATGCTTATTAGAGAGGAAAGTCAATTGTCTGAAAATGATATAAAAATGCGCCTATCGTATAAAGATAAGCGCATTAGAGGGGCCACCATTTTTTAAATTCATCTCGAATCATTGCAGTAACCATTGGCGATGCCGGTGTGTCGAATTTTTGAGGGATATCAGTCGGATAAATTTTTGGTTTTTCATTACCCTCTTGAATTATAAGCAACGCTGTGTAACTTAAGTTTTTGTATTTTTTCCCTTCCGGATGATCTTCTTTATTGGGAAGATATGCCAAGATCTGTTTTTGTATACCGTTTTTAGTGTGGGCACCAAAGAGCAGGGTTCCATCTAATTCTATGGGAATGATTTTACTTTCGTATACTTCCCATACATCTTTATAGTAACTTCTTAAACCGTTTTCAGGTTTTTGGCTGCGTGATTCACAAAATGAATCAAACAGCTGCGTGAGTGTTTTATTCATTTGTGTAGTTTTCTGTAATAGTAGCGTTTCTGCAATTTTTGTCAAAGGATTGCCCGGCCATTTTTTGCTGCAAAAAATGGCCGGGCAATAAAAAACCACCCGAACATGTTCGGGTGGGTATTGTGCTTTCGCTCGGTTCCTTATTTAAACAAGAAAAAAAGCAATGATGATGGCCAGATGGGGATTGCTTCTTGAAGCTTTTTGCCAATGGCCGTTTTTAATTCGAGGACTACGGCGCGTGCTTGCCAATAAGTCGCGCTCTGTTCAAGTTGTGTAAAAGTCTTACGCATGGAGTTTTATGATGTTTTTTAAAGAAGGACATAGAGTATAACCCATCAGACAATATATGTCAAACACCTCCTTTACCCATGTGCTATGATGCTCGTATGACACTCGAGAAACTCAAAAAATTAGATATGCCAGGGGAGCCAGGGGTGTATTTCTTTATCAAACATAAGGAAGGTCTCCCACCACCCCGCCCTGCGGGCACCCCTCCTCAGGCAGGAGGGGAGATTCTCTATATCGGCAAAGCCACGTCACTTCGTGATCGGGTGCGGAGTTATCTCGGCAAGGATGTTATTTCGACGCGCGGGCAAGCTATTGTGGATATGGCATTTAAAGCCGATACCGTGGAATGGCAGACGACAGAAACGGTTCTTGAAGCGCTTATTTTGGAAGCGAGTTTAATCAAGTCACATCAACCGTATTACAACGTCAAAGAAAAAGACGATAAGAGTTGGAATTATGTACTCATCACCGACGATGTATTACCACTGGTGATCGTTGAACGCGGTAAAAATATTAATTTTAAAACTCTAAGCACTAAAAGCTATAAGCTAAAAACTTTCTTTGGTCCGTTTACGAACGGCATGCAATTGCGCGAAGCGATGAAAATTATTCGTCGAATCTTTCCATTTTTTGATGCGAGTTCGATTAAGAAACAAAACAAAGTATTTTATGAACAAGTCGGACTTGCGCCAAGTGCTACGGATGACTACAAAAAAAATATCCGAAATTTGAACTTATTTTTCCAAGGCAAGAAAAAGGAAGTAATGAAAAATTTCGAAAAAGAAATGAAAGCATTTGCAAAAGTGCAAGCATTCGAAAAAGCAGAAGCGATAAAAAAACAACTCTTTGCATTGACGCATATTAACGACATCGCACTGCTCAAAAAAGAATTGAGCGAAGAAATAGATGGTAAGCCGAAATTTCGTGTAGAAGCGTACGACATCGCGCATACCTCTGGCAAGCAGATGGTCGGGGTAATGACTGTCATCACAAATGGCATTCCGGACAAAGCAGAATATCGCAAATTCAATATTATGAGTGTGGATACATCCAACGACCCCGCTGCACTTGCTGAAGTATTGCGCCGCAGATTAGGACATCCCGGTTGGGACTTACCACAGCTTATTGTGGTGGATGGCAATGACGTCCAAAAAAATGTCGCTGAAAAATTGTTGTTGAAATATGGCTACAATATTCCGGTCGTTGCCGTTGTAAAAAACGACGCACACAAAGCACGCGCATTTTTGGGTGAACAGGGGATTATCATGGCACATAGTAATGCAATACTTCTTGCGAATGCCGAAGCGCATCGATTTGCAATTGGATTTCATCGAAAAAAGCGCAGCAAGCAATTTCTAAAATAAAAATCCCGCATAGTGTGCGGGATTTGTTACATAAGAAATTACATTGTGTCTTTTTCTTTCTTAGAGAGAAGTGCTCCAAAAATAATCATGGAGCATAAGAACGATGTCAGCAGATAAGACATCACCCAACAGAATTTAAATAAGAAAGGATGATTTTTTATGTAAGGAAACCATTCTTTATATTCCACAAGGTATGGAATTGCAATGAGCGATAAAAAAAAGAAGAAACCAATGAGCCAAGGAATTGATTGTTTCATAATTTAAAATTTTCTAAAGCGTACTCTTTTGTGAAGCCTGTGTCAATTTTTGATGAGTATCTGTGTATCAAATACTTTATACTTAATACTGTATACGCTATACTTATTTTATATGAAAAGAATTGGCGTCCTTCGTGGCGGTACCAGTAATGAATACGACATCTCGCTCAAAACCGGAGCAGCGCTTTTGGAAGTGCTTCGCGCAGAATTTGCGGATACGCATGAAGCCGTAGATGTGTTGCTTACTCGTGACGGCCAATGGTATATCGGGGGACGACAAATGCCGCCGGAACATTTAGGAGTATTTGTTGATGTGATTTGGAATGCACTACATGGCGGTGCAGGAGAAAATGGCGATGTTGCAGAAATATTGCAACAGTCAGGTATTCCTGTAATCGGTGCATCGCGATTTGCTGGCGCACAGACGCTGGACAAAGCGCGCGCAAAAGAAATTGCAGAATCACTTGGTATAAAAACCGCAACCTCGCTCACCATTCCCGATATTCGTATTACTGAATTTGGAGAAGGTGAATATGTGCAGACAGTCGTGCGCGAAACAATTCGCACGATGGCACCGCCGTGGGTTATCAAACCATTATCGAGCGGATCGTCGCAAGGAGTCCGCTTTGCATTTACGGCGCCAGAACTTGAAGATGCGCTTCGCGCGAGTATGCAAGAAGAAGGGGATTTGTTAATTGAAGAATATATCGATGGCAAACAAGTTGTTGCCGGAGGTATTCGAGGATTCCGTGGACAAGATTGGTATCAGCTTATTCCCGTGGAGACAATGCACGAGGGACCGATACTAGATGCAATCACACGAAAAGAGGGAACGCACCGTTTTACTGCACTTCGTCGTTCGGAAGAAATGGATAAAGAACTCACGAAACATATAGATGCACTCAAAGATGCATTTGATTTGCCTTCGTATGCAACGGTAGATTTTATGCTCACTCCGCGCGGATTATATTTCTTGGAAGTAGATGCACAACCAGCGCTTGATACGCACTCGCCATTTCGCGCGAAGCTCGAATTGGTCGGTGCAAAATTCTCCGATTTCGTAAAACACATTCTCGGACAAGTAGCAGGGAACTAATTTTTTCCTCCCCTTTTACAAAAGGGGAGGTGGCGAGTCCCCGAGCCGGAGGGGATATTTTTTTTGTGTCATACCGGCGTAGGCCGGTACCCAGGCTAAATGTATTTTTTGTTCGTTGATTAAAACCTGTTTTCATGGTACTATGCACAGCACATGCTTATTATCTTAGCTCTCGCCGCATTCGCAGCAACATTTTTGGGAGGATTTTTTGCTATTAAAAGCAAAGACAAGCTCCACCTCATATTAGGATTTTCTGCCGGCGCGGTTATCGCCGTCGCGTTTTTTGATTTGATTCCGGAAGCGCTTGAACTCGGCGGTGCTTATTTTGACCTCGGCACTATTACCTCATTTACTGCACTCGGTTTTGTTATTTTTATGTTGCTCGATCGTTTTGTTATTTTTCACAGTCATTCAACTGATGACGAGGATGGACATGATCACGGCACCAAAAAACGCGGTATCCTTGGCGCGGGGAGTTTATCAATCCATAGTTTTCTCGATGGTGTTGCTATTGGTCTCGCATTTCAAATTTCAGCGGCAGTCGGTGCGATCGTTGCGGTGGCGGTTTTGGTCCATGATTTTTCTGACGGTATCAATACGGTGAATTTGGTATTAAAAAATGGCGGCACCAAACGTGACGCATTTAAATGGCTTTGGGTAGATGCACTTGCTCCAGTGCTTGGTATTTTCTCAACATTATTTTTCTCATTGCCGGAACAATGGCTTGCAGTGATGCTCGCGGTGTTTGCCGGATTTTTCCTCTACATCGGTGCCTCCGACCTCTTACCCGAAAGCCACCATGCCCACCCAACCCTCTGGACCAGTGTTGCGACAGTCCTTGGTGTTGCGGTCTTATATACGGCGATTAAGTTAGCTGGAGTATAGCTTGAATAAAAGTTAGATTTTTGGTATAACCTATAGACGAAGTATGTGGCTAAACTGCGAGATGTGGTCGCCCGATCAAATACTTCGTATTTGATTTATGGGCCCTTAGCTCAGTTGGTAGAGCAGTGCTTTTGCAAAGCAAAGGTCAGGAGTTCGAATCTCCTAGGGTCCACCATAGAAAAAAACGCCTAACGGGCGTTTTTTTCTATGGTGGACCCGTAAGCAAGTAAACTGTTGCAATTCTCTTTATTATACTGTTTTGATATAAGGATACTCCGCAGATGGTTTTTGTTTCCCCAGCCAATTTTTTGAATAAAAAATTGGCTGGGGAAGAGTTTTTTGCTAAAATAAAATGGTGAAAAAGAAGGAAGTTAAACAGAAGAAAAAAGAATTGGTGATTTACCAAGCGAAAAACGGCGCAATAGAATTGCGCGGGGATTTTACGCGTGAGACGGTGTGGGCGACCTTGGATCAGATTGCTGAATTGTTCAGTGTTCAAAAGGCTGCCGTTTCGAAACATTTTAAGAATATATTTGATTCTAAAGAGCTTTTGAAAAGCTCAACTGTTTCCAAAATGGAAACAGTTCAAATCGAAGGAAATCGTACTATTAAACGTGTTATTGAGTATTATAATCTTGATGCGATTATTTCTGTCGGCTACCGTGTCAATTCAAAGACAGCAACAGAATTTCGAAAGTGGGCAACTAAAACATTACGAGAGTATATGACACAAGGGTATGTACTTAACCGCAAAATCATTCTCAAAAACTACGACCAATTTATTAAAACTGTTGGGGATATCCAAGCGCTTTTACCAGAGCATGTCATCCTTGACCCAAAAGCAATTCTTGAGCTAGTAAAAGAATATTCGACCACATGGGCAAAGCTTGATGCGTATGATCGCGATGCGCTTTTGATAACAGGTGTGACAAAAAAGAAAATTAGACTCGTAGGGACAGAACTCCTTGGTGCTATTACTGAATTAAAGAATGAATTAATTAGCAAAGATGAAGCGACAGATATTTTTGCCTACGAGCGATTTACAGGAAGCATTGAGGGTATTGTCGGTAACGTCATGCAGTCATTTGGCGGACAAGAGGTGTACGGAACGCTTGAAGAAAAAGCGGCTCATTTGCTGTACTTCATGGTGAAGAATCATCCATTTACCGATGGTAATAAGCGTTCGGGTGCATTTGCATTTGTGTGGTTTCTCCGAAAATATGGCGTGAAAGGCGCGCGGAATATTAATCCGACAGGACTTACGGCAATTACCTTGTTGATTGCAGAGAGTGATGCACAGCACAAAGATAAAATGGTTGCGCTTGTTGTTGAATTGTTGCGCATACACAAAAAATAAGTGACATAATCCACCATTGCATTTAACGTGTCATGGTACAATTTCACTACAGGATGAACCCAGATCGCATAACGTACTTTGCAGAGACTGATTTCCGCAACCAGCGGAAGCGTTTTGGTATTAAAGCTCGAGACCGCGCGCGCCACATGTACGTCATCGGAAAGACGGGTATGGGTAAGTCTACGCTTTTGGAAAACATGGCGGTGCAGGATATTCAGAATGGGGAAGGTATGGCATTTATCGATCCGCACGGCGGTACCGCAGAAAAACTCCTCGACTATATTCCGGAGCATCGCATCAAAGATGTCGTGTACTTTGCGCCGTTTGATATGGATTTCCCGGTGTCATTTAATGTGATGGAAGATGTGGGTGTCGATAAGCGGCACTTGGTTGCATCAGGACTGATGTCATCGTTCAAGAAAATTTGGGTGGACGCATGGAGTGCGCGTATGGAATATATTTTGAATAATATTCTCTTAGCACTTTTGGAATATCCGGATTCGACACTGCTCGGGGTAAACCGTATGCTTTCCGACAAAGACTATCGCAAGAAAGTGGTGGAAAATATTTCAGATCCATCCGTGAAGAGCTTTTGGGTGGATGAATTTGCAAAATATGGCGACCGGTACATGCAAGAAGCTGGTGCGGCAATTCAAAACAAAATTGGACAATTTACCGCAAATCCGGTCATTCGCAATATTATCGGCCAGTCAAAATCTACGTTTGATATCCGCAAATTGATGGATGAGAAAAAGATTTTGATCATGAACTTGTCCAAAGGCCGTATCGGTGAACAAAATGCGTCATTGCTTGGCGGCATGCTCATTACGAAAATATATTTGGGTGCGATGTCGCGCGCAGATGCAAGCGCAGATTCGCTTCGCGCACTGCCGAACTTTTATTTCTACGTGGACGAATTCCAATCGTTCTCGAGTGATAGCTTTGCGGATATTTTGTCTGAAGCGAGAAAATATAAATTGAACTTAATTATTGCGCACCAATATGTGGAGCAGATGTCGGAAGTGGTGCGTGCGGCAGTGTTCGGTAACGTTGGGACGATGGTGCTCTTCCGTGTCGGTTCATACGATGCGCAGATTTTTGAAAAGGAGTTTACGCCGCAATTCACCGCAGACGATATTGTGAACTTGGGACGGTTCCAAATGTACTTGCGACTTATGATTGATGATGTTGGCTCGAAGCCATTTTCGTCCATTGCACTTGCGCCGATTGCACAACCTGAGCAATCATTTAAGGATGCAATCATTGCATACTCACGAGAACATAATGCACGAGACAAAGCGAAAATCGAAGCAGATATTTTGCTATGGCATGCACCAATCGAACCACCAAAAAAGAAAGCATCTGAAGCGGTCCAAGAATTGAATGCAAAGATGGCAGAAAAACCTGTGGCGCCGTTGAAGCAATCTGCACCAGTGCCGAGTGCTCCTATATCGCCCGCGCCAATTCGACCTGCGCCAGTTGCTCCAGTTCAAACTCAAACTCCTGCGCCAGTGGTAGTATCCGCACAGCCAGTTGCGCCAGCACCACGACCGCAAGCGCAGGCACCGAAACCAATAACTCAAACACCACGACCACAGGCGCCAGTACAATCACAACCAGCAAAGCGATTTCCATTCAAAGATCTTAAAGAGGTGACTGCGCCAGCAAACAGACCTGAGATAGTACAACCGGTACAAAAATTGGAAATAAAAACGGTGGTGGAACCGCAGTCAAGACCACAAGTGCCGTCGCCAAAAATGTCAGCGCTTTTGGAACAGCTTGAGCAAGACACAAACCCCTCCGCCTCGCGGACTCGGCACCTCCCCTTGGCAGGGGAGGAAAAAATAAATAACGTAGGGGAGGAAAAGGCGATGACACCTATTTCGCTCAAAACACTCGAACCGAAAAAATATCCGCCGAAAGAAGCACAAGCATCATCCATGAATGCACTCAAAGATATTCTTGCAAAAGCAATGACAAAAGAAGGTACAGCAAAACCAAGTGAGGTAATTGCACAACCAATAGAAATAAACGCACCTGAGAAAAAATTGATTGAAAAAACAGTGATGCGACCGACGGCGACACAAATTCCAGCACCTTCCCACCCCTCCGCCTCGCAAAGCCTCGGCACCTCTTCTTACAGAAGCAGTACACCATTTGGCTCTTCTGGTTCGTCGGACTCCCAGAACAGCTCAAACGGTTCTGTTGTTGGGTCCCTATCCCAACAACAGCCTCAGAAAGGGGAGGTGGAAAGACAAGCAGAGGAAAAATCGGAAGTGCATCCAGATGAAAAACTTCGCGCAGAAGCACGAGCAAAACATAAACCAGAAGTATCGAAAGATGCATTAAAAAAAATATTAGAAGGATAAGGGAGGAGTATTTACCCGCCTAAACTTTTTGATACTAGAGGAATGGATGCAGTATACGCTACATCTAAAAAAGTTTTGGCGGGTAAAGTATTTAGTATCAAGTATAAAGTATGAGCACAAAAATAAGAAAGCAGTATAAGTATTATTTTTTAGGAAGCATAGTAATCGCGAGCGCTTTTTTCTTCGTCGCTCATGCACAGGCGAGCGTGGTGATTAACGAAATCATGTACGATGCGGAAGGTGCAGATATTGATTGGATAGAATTATATAATGACGACAGTAGTGCACAAGATATTACCGGATGGAAATTTGGTGATGCATCGAGTGCAAATCATGTAATCAATGTCCCTCCTGTAAATGGTGGACAGGGAAGTATGACAATACCTGCTGGTGGGTATGTGATTTTGGCGGGAGATGCGAATGCGTTTTTATCTGCGCATAGTGGATTTTCTGATGTGGTGCTCGATACCACCATGTCGCTTACCAATACAAGCGGCACTATTTCTATACGAGAGACAAGTAATGGCGTGGCAGTGGATAGTGTGACGTACAACTCGGACCAAGGTGCAAGTGGTGATGGCAATTCATTGCAATTGATCGATGGTGGTTGGACTGCGGGTACGCCGACACCGGATGCAGAAAATAGTGCAGAGACGAATAATGATGATGACACAGATACGACAACGCTCGCAGATACCAATGATGATTCAAGTATAAAAAATGAAATTGTCGCACCAAGATTTACCGCGGATATTATTGCACCAAAAATTATTATGAGTGATATGCCGACACCATTTGAAGCATTGGTGCGCACACAAGATAAAGGAGAAGTGAAATCTGGCACGTATATTTGGAATATGGGCGACGGTACGTCGTATGAGAAAAAAGGAAATGAGGAATTTACCCATACCTATCTGTACGCAGGTGATTATGCAGTGCATTTGGAATTTTTTGATAAGTCTCGTACGGTACCATATCGACCTGATGATGTTGATGATTTAGTGGTGCACGTGGTTACATCGAATCTTGTCATTACGACGAATACTGATGGCGGAATTGTCATTAGTAATAAAAATACACGTGATGTCGTGCTCGATAATTTTCAAATTCGCGCAGGCACATCGGCATTTGTATTTCCACCGCACTCTGTATTGCTCGCAGGAAAATCAGTCACCTTGGCGCCTGCGAGATTAGGATTACCAATAAGTGCTAGTGTTGCGCTTGTTACGCCCGCTGGTATTACCGAAAGTGCGTACCCAAATACTATTGCAAAATCATCACAAGGATCAAGTCGGGTGCTTTCGTATAGAGAAGTAGGAGATGTGTATTCGCAGGAAGCACTTGCGCTAGAGGCGACAGACACAGATACGGCGCAAGTATCAAAAGAAACATCATCCGAAGAACGTAAAAAACCAAAAACGATTATCTTGTGGATTGCGATTGTGGGCGTGATAGGTATTGGTATTTGCATGTATTTATTTCTCGGTCGGCCTACAGAAACAGAAGAAGGATTTTCATTACTTGATGAATAACTAAATAACAAAGGCCCGACAAGCGAAGCTTGTCGGGCCTTTGTTATATAAAATTATCGTGATTCTTCTTTATTGAGCGTTACCGCAACATTGAGCACTTGAATCGGAGATTCCTCAGTGAGTGTGGTTCGTTCAGCGTTTAAGATAAACGAAGCACCGAATCCTTCAACACGGAGGCGATACGTACCTGTACTTGGTAGTGAAAGAGAATAATTACCATCTGCAGTAATAGGAGATCGAGCAATAACACCACTTTTTTCTATGTCATATGCGGCGATTGTTTTTCCAAAAAAGATATCTGTTGGTGGTTCACATATATTTCCTACTTTGACATCTACACAAAACGGACCAGCGGTGACCTTACCAAAAATAGAGTATATTTTTTTAGGTTGTACTATTTTTTCTACAGGAGCAGTAGCGATTGTCGCTATTGGTCCTTCTTGAATTGTCGTATGTTCATTTGGAAGGGTGACAGTTGTTGCAGAGGATGTTTCTTGTGGAGATGATTGTTCTTTTGAATCAATTTCTTTTGTTGGTACATCAGAGATTGCAACAGCCACTGCATCTTCATCTGTTACTGCATCAATTGTTGCAACACTTGTTGATAAAATAGCATCCATTGCTTCTGCGCTTGAAATTTCTTCAAAATCAAATGCGCCGATAGTGATTAGTTCTGCTTTCGGTGTTTCTTCTGGGGCAACAACGGGTTCTGTCATAGGTGCTGTTTTTGCACTCATGGATACACTGGTATTTTCTGATGCAGTTGTCGATGTATTTAGATCAGTAACACTTGCGACGAGTTCGGTGGTTACATTTTTTACCACGTCTTGTTTTCCTTCTTCATTTAATGTTGCAACGGTCGCTTTTAATCCTGCGGTGTTGCCAGCGAGTTCGTTTTTGACGATTTCGGCTTTTGCTTTAGTAAACGTACCTTTTTGTTTGAGTGTTTTGACTTCTTGCAAACGAGTTTGAATTTGCTTCTTTTGTACTTGCGCACGCGCTTCGGTGGTTGGGGCAAGACTTACGGCGACGGCTTCTTTCATATGTTTGACGCCGTAGAGTGCGTCACCAGGAAGCGCTGCTTCTGAAGCATATGCAAGGGTGCCGGAACTTATAGTGCCGACAATGAGGACAATCGCGGCGATGCGCATAGCGAGTGGGCGAGAGAGCCACATGAGGTTGAAATTGAAAGGAGATGGAATGCGTGTTTCGATTGGGTGTGCTTGCATGGAACGGAGAATAGCCACTTTGTGAGCGGATTTTTCTTGGTGAGTAAGACGAATGGTCTTTCCTCGTTTAATCTGTGTTTCAAATGGTTCCATACTTTGGGTTATCTTTATAGGTATCTCGTAACAATGCTTGTGCGCGGTGAATGCGGACAGATACCGTGTTTTCGGAGATATCCAATCTCTTTGCTATTTCAGGGATGGACAAATCTTCAATATATCTGAGCACGAGCACGTCTTGGTGAGCGGGTTCGAGAGTTGCAAGTAATGTTGCTACTGCGCGACCGTCATCTTTTTCAACGAGACGAACATGTTCTTCATTTCCTTCAAATTCCAAACCACTTTCAATAAGTCCATCAAGAGACGCTGTCTTTTTTCGACGATATTCGTCGATGACCGCATTGCCGGCAATACGGTAGAGAAGTGCTTTTAAACTTCGTACACTATTGCCTTTGGCGATATATTCCCATGCCTTAGTAAAGACGTCTTGGGTGACATCGACAGCACGCGCACGGTCGCCAAGCTTGAAGTAGACGAAGCGAAAAATCGCGTCATTATGAGCTTCATAGGCTTCCATGAACTTGTCTTCTGGTGTTTTATTGGATGGATTGGGATTCATATATAGAGACGTAGACGGGGGACATTTCTTACCCTTTGTCTAGTATACCTCTACCCTTGATTTTTTTCAAAAATGTCAGGAAATATAAAGGCGCGGGCGGCGGCGCCCGCCCCGGCCATATA
>CALRCO010000006.1 GCA_943354645.1 Candidatus Nomurabacteria bacterium
ACGGATAACCAATTCAAACCTGCAACGATGCAAAACTGGGGGCATGCATCAAGTGGTTCACTCACAACACTTGTCGATTCTTCAAAAAACTGGGTTGTGAACTGTTGGAACGGATACAAGCTTCGTATCGAATCGGGAACTGGATTTGCTTCCGGTATTATTACCATTACGTCAAATACAGCAACGACAATTACGTATGCATCACAATCATTCACTCCGGATTCAAGCACGCACTATGAAATTGCTGATAGCTGGGGTTTAATGACCGCTGCATCTACAACACTTGTGACAGAAACTTCTACCAAAAACTGGACAGTGAACATGTGGGCAGGTAAACGTATTCGTCTTACTGGAGGCACATCTCCTGGACAAGAGGTTGCCGTTACATCAAACACTGCAACTGCTATTACTATAGCGACAGTAACACTCCCTGACACCACTACAACGTACGCGGTACTCGGAGCTCCTGCTCGTGGTGCAGGGACACAACTTTTATGGGTTTGGAATAATTCTGATACAGCAACAAAAGGCAAGTACATGTTTTCTCCAAGAGGTGGGGCATCAAACTCTGCTGATATCTTTGACATAACCACATCTCGATGGATTTATGGGTATTTTTTCTCACCACAATCTGAAACACTAACAACTGGTTCAATGTACTGTTATGATGGGGTGAACACCATCTATTTCCAAAAAGATGCAACAGGAAGAGTCTTTGCATATAACTTCAGTACAAACGAAGTTAAATCACTCGGTATGATTCCGTACGGTCATTCAACGGCAATTATTGGTAATCGAATGGAGATAATAGATACAGCCGATGGCTTGAGTTATTTATACATAATGCGACATACTGGTCAAGAAATGTGGCGTACGCTTATCTATTTTTAATTAATATATGAACATAGATTATCTTATACAATTATTGACGAACAGATTAAACGGTCTTCTTCTCGCAAAAGATCAGGCATTTGGCGCGGGGGATTTGGAACGGATTGTTGCTGTTGATGCTGAAATTTTGGATGTGCAAAATACGATTACTAAATTAAATCTAGTTTCTAGTATTGAAAAAACTGCAGCGGTTACGCCATTCAATGAGAAGCAGGTAGTGCAGAACGGTATTGATGCATCGTTTACTCTTGCAAATCTTACTGATGCGACAGCATGTCTTGCACTCTATGATATTGAACCATATGCGACCGATCCATTCCATGAACAAAAAATAGAAACTATTTTGGAGAAAATGCCACTCATGGATTCTTCAAATGTTGTGGAGATGTATATTAAGAAAGCAACACCTGACAGTCCTCTTAGTGGTGCAATGGTTTGGGATGCAGCGCAACAGCGAGGGGTAGATGTTCGTCTTATGATGGCATTAATGGAACTTGATTCTCGTTTTGGAACCGTTGGTGTTGCTGTTGCCACTCTTAATCCTGGAAATGTAGGAAATAACGATGCGGGGGATACTCGGACGTATGATTCATGGGAAGAAGGGGTTATGGCCGTTGCAAAATGGCTCGACAATCATCGAATCATTGAAATAGTTCCGGAAGTCCCTGTTACTCCTATAGAAGAAACTCCTGTTGAAACACCTATCGAGACAACCCCAGAAGTTCCTGTTGCTCCTGTAGAAGAAATACCAGTAGAAGTTCCAATAGAAGAGACCCCTCCTGTTCTTCCTGTTGAAGTTCCAGTTGAATCTCCAGTGGTTATTCCTGATGCATCGACAGATGCTCCGTTAGGAGACACTGTTGTTGGTGTCGTTAAGCGAAAACCAAGACGCAAAATCGCATAATAGCGATAGTCTCATGGTAATATAGGTGCATGCCTGGATTGCAGAAATATATTGCTCGGTACGCTACTTATTTTGAAGAGTTACGTCGACGGCTTTTACTTTTGATAAAAATATTTTTTGGTGTTTTTATTTTTGGATTTTTTGCAACAAGTCCTTTCATAAAATTTTTCATTACCTACATGGCAGTGAAAGATGTCCTTGTGGTAGCAACAACACCGTTTCAATTGGTTGATTTAGCAATGAGTGCAGGGTTCTTTTTATCAAGTGTTGTGGTGACTCCGTTTTTTGTGTACCACCTCTATGCATTTTTGAGTCCTGGGTTGTTGCCGAAAGAACGAAAATTGTTTATTTCACTTATCCCATTGTCACTCGTTCTCTTTTTTGTCGGATTTGCGTATGGTTTTGGGACAATGTATTTTGCCACAGGAGCAATTGCTCATTTGAATGTTACTCTCGGGGTGGTTAATTATTGGGATATTAGCCGATTTGTCTCTCAAATTGTGCTCACCGCATCACTGCTAGGGCTTATTTTTGAATTCCCTCTTGTTATAACTTTTCTTATTAGAGTAGGGATAACGAGTGTGCAGTTTTTACGTTCTAAACGCAAACATGCTGCGGTGATTATCTTTATTTTTGTTTCTTTACTTCCCCCAACAGATGGTTTATCATTAATCTTAATGGCATCGCCCATGGTGCTTATTTATGAATTAACTATTTTAGTTAATTCACGAGTGGGAAATCGTCGTGCGTTAATTACTAGTTAATAATACATAATTATATGTTTGGACTTGGTACAAAAGAAATTATTATCATCGTCGCTATTCTTATTTTGTTGTTCGGATCAAAAAAGATTCCTGAATTAGCAAAAAGTCTTGTTGATGCAGTAAAGCATATCACAGGAAGTTTTAAAGAAAGCGATTCTGACAGAAAATAATTTCTTCTAAAAGAAAAAAGTGAATTAAAACAACTCTACTAAATTTAGTAGAGTTGTTCACATTTTACTGAAAATAAACCTGTTATCTTAAAAAGAATTCGTATATACTAGTATAGTAATGAGTTATTTTTCTCGAGCAAAGAAATATCTTTTCTTTATCTTCATGATGGCTTTTTTTCTAAGTCCTTTTTCTTTATTTGCTGGAGAAGTGATGTATGCGCCAGGAGATACGGTGGTCCTTGGTGAATTTGTGTATGAAGATGATTTTACTGCAAGTACCGATGATTGTACGGTCACTATTTATAGTCCAAGTAATGTTGCGCTTGTGAGTGGGGCAACAATGACAGATGATGCAACTGGATGGCATTATTATAATTACACTGCTCCTGCGACAAATGGAAAATATGCAGCATTTATGTCTTGCGGAACTATAGGAGTAGATCTTGTTAAAGAAGATAAAAGTTTTATTGTAAAAGATTCAATTGTTACTGATGCTTCTATTGCAACAAGTGTGTGGGGAAGTGGCAGTCGCACATTGACTGCATTTGGATCACTCGCCGCTGATGTGTGGAATGACACGTATGCGTCAGTGCGACGACTTACCGACAAGACACTTACCGGAGGAGGAAATCTTGCAACGGAAGATTATATTGATGCATCAGAATCAACGGTTATTACTGAAGTGCAAGCGGTGGGGACATTGGTCTCCGCACTCAATAATATTACCGCTGCAGATGTATGGGCATACGGAACACGATCTATAAACTCTGGTACGACAACTATTGACGCAGGTTCAGTAAGTGCTATTTGGGATAAAGCAACATCCGCACTTTCGACGTCAGGCAGTGTCGGTAAACTTATTGTGGATAACTTAGATGCACAAGTTTCAAGTCGAGGGACAGGTAGTAGTACACTCACTGCGGGAGATGTCTGGGCTTCTGCAACACGAACATTATCCACAACAGGAGTAGATGCTGTTTCTGCTGGAGTGTGGGCAAATGCAGGACGCACCCTTACCAACTACGGCAATGATATAACTGCTGCTGATGTGTGGAATACGCTATCTTCGTCGCTCACGGCAGTTGGTTCAATTGGTAAACAGTTAGCGCTTAATGTGGACGGTCCAATTTCTGATGTCCTTACCGAAGTTCAATCAAATGGCGCACTCATTGCAGCTCTTAATGATATTTCTGCCGCTGATGTCTGGGCATATGGTACTCGATCGACCAACAGTGGCACGGTCACTCTCGACGCTGGTTCAGTCAGTTCAATCTGGAACAAAGCAACTTCTGCGCTTTCAACTTCGGGAAGTATTGGAAAATTAGTTGTAGACAATCTTGATACAACAGTATCGAGTCGTGGTACTGGTACGAGTACGCTTACTGCTGCTGATGTGTGGTCTTCCGCAACACGAACTCTTTCTGATTATGGTGGTTCAACGATTGCATCTGCGGTTTGGGCAAATGGTGCGCGTACCCTTACAAACTATGGCAACGACATTACTGCTGCCGATGTCTGGAATACGCTAACCTCATCGCTTACTACTGTTGGTAGTGTTGGTGAATTGCTCGATACAAATATAGATGCAAAAGCATCTGACATTTTTGATGAAGTGCAAGCTAATGGCGCACTTATTACGGCACTTAATAATATTTCCGCATCTGATGTGTGGGGATATGCCGGACGAGATCTTGATGCTCCTGTTGATCTCTCAACGGCATCTAAACAAGCAATTTGGGACGTCGCAACATCAAGTCTTTCGACAGCAGGTAGTATTGGAAAAAAATTAGTGGACAATGTTGATGCGGCAATTTCATCGCGAGGGGTTAGTAACTTAACCGCTGCTGATGTCTGGAGCGCAGCAACACGTACACTTTCTGATTATAATGATTCTGCGATTGCAACTGCGGTTTGGGCAAATGCGACAAGAACTCTTTCAAACTATGGGAATGATATAACTGCGGAAGATGTTTGGAATGTCCTTTCGTCGTCACTTACCGTCGTAGGATCTGTCGGCGAACAAGTAGCAACAAATCTCGACGCTCCTATTTCGGGAATTTCTGGTGCAACAAACTGGTCTGTAAAAATGGGTAATGTTGAACGGATTCAAACAGGAGAAGTATATCGAACCAAAGTATTTATTTTGGATGCAAGTGCAAATCCTACCGCACCATTTGCAACACCAACAGTAACAAGTTATGACCCAGATAGAAATGTGATAGTTTCTGCTGTTCCTATGACATTAGTAAGTACAGGGGTATATGAATATACCTACACCGTTTCAAGTGGTGCAACACAAGGATTATGGGAAACTGTTGCTTCAACTGAAGTTGAAAGTGGTAAGACAATTTTAACCAATGATTATTGGGAAGTCGCTGGTTCTCCTGCACAAGTCATTATAAACTCCGTGACAGCGACAACTCTTTCTAGTATTAGTGCAAACATCACTATTACCAACGAAGGCTTAACCGGGTATGAGTATCAATATGAATGGTGTGTTGTTAGTGATATAGATAATGAGTGTGGGGATGGTGATGATGAATATCATGCAACTGCTGCGAAATTTATAAATCCAAGTGAAGACTGGAATACCGCACTGACCGCATCTGTTGCTACTGCAGGAACGTATTACTTTAAATTGATCGCGTATTTCGGAACAGATAGTTCTAGTGCTTCTCGCGTGTTTACGGCTACTGCAGGTTCTGGAGGTGGAGGGGGTGGCGGAGGTGGTGGAGGCGGAGGTTCGTCTGATACGAATAGTAAATATTTATCTGCAGACTTGAACCTAGACGGATTAGTGAATTCTGTTGACTTCTCTATCTTACTTGCCTTTTGGAAAACAAATCCACCATATAAAAATACTCGTGTCGATATTAATAATGATAAGCAAGTTAACTCTATTGATTTCTCAATCATGATGTATCAATGGAATAAGAAACCATAATATCTATGAAGCAACTTACTTTTAAAATAGGAATATTCACTACGATATGCGCACTCTTTTTTAGTGTGGCTTTTAATGCTCGCGCTGCAGTTACCGTGCAAACACAAGGGACGATAAAGAGTGGTGATACTACTATTGTGAGTGTGCTTTTGGATACAGAAGGGAAAACAATCAATGCCATAGATGGAGTAATTGCGGTAAGTGACGATGTCGGAGGAGATTTTCAAATTAAAGAAATCAGTGTTGCAGGATCTGCATTTTCTATATGGCCACGAAAGCCATCGCTTACGATAGAGGGACACAGCATCATGTTTACTGGCGGGGCAGTTGCTGGAGTGAATGATACCAATGCATTGCTTTTTAAAATTGTTATACAGGTAAATAAACCAGGCGCTATACACATAGCATCATCTGGTGTTATTGGTTATTTAAATGATGGGTTAGGGACAAGTGTCTCCTTTAAAAAAACAAATGATACGGTCACAGTACTTCTTGGTGATGGGGTTGCTACTGATGCATGGAAGAATATTGTTGCCGGGGATAATATTCCTCCGGAAAAATTCACCGTGTTGCTCGGACAAGATCAATCCATGTTTGATGGGATGAAATTCTTATCATTTGAGACGACTGACACTGATTCAGGTATAGATTATTTTGATGTTAAAGAAGGTGCATATGAATACGTACGTACCGGTACAACATATGTCTTGCAAAATCAAGACAAAGTGAAAAATATTATTGTCCGTGCACATGATAAAGCTGGCAATATACAGATAGCGACATTTGGCATGAATAAAAAAGCTATCAATTGGCAGGGGATAATTATTGTGGTGCTAATTGCATCAGTTGTCTTTTATTGCAAGCGAATCATACGGTTGTTTAAAAGATATGTTCTACGAAAAAAGTAAAAGTAAAAAAATAAATTATGCTTTGGTCAGTATCGCCATTGTTTTTGCTGTGTTCTTTTTTGCTAAAAGCACATTTGCAGCAACTATTTCTATTACTCCGGCGCAACAACAAATAATGGTTGATAATGTCTTCAAGCTACGTGTGAGTATTAACACGCAGTCACTCTATATTAATAATGCGGAGGGGGTTATTTCTTTTCCTAAAGATGTTGTTGATGTGGTTTCTATTGATACGAGTAATTCTATTTTTGGGTTATGGGTAGAACAGCCGTCTTTTTCTAATATTGCCGGCACGATTACCTTTAATGGGGGTATTGCAAATCCTGGATATAACAGTACAAATGGGGAAGTTTTTTCTCTTATTGTTCGAGCAAAAAAAGTTGGAACTGCTTCGTTGCTTTTCGCATCAGCGGCAGTTCGTGCAAATGATGGATTAGGAACCGATGTTTTGTCTGGCAAGAATAGTGCCTCTATTACTGTTACCGAGGTAGTGTCTTCACAAGAAGAACCAGTAAAAACAATTTCTCCAATAATACCAACTCAATCAGAAACAAAGACGGTTATAGAAAAAATAAATGATGCAGTTATAGGTCCTGTATTTGCATCACTTACTCATCCAGATCAAACACGGTGGTATCAATTTAAAGACGGCACTATTACCTGGGATATACCTGTTGCATCAAGGGGGACGCAAATGTTATTTGATGGATTCCCTAATACAATACCTACGGGTTCAGTAAGTGATATTACTCGGCGTGAATTTAAAAATATAAAAGATGGTATTTCATATTTTCACGCGCGATATGCTACGAGAGATGGATGGTCTTCTGTTGGGACATTTATATTTCATATAGATAGTATTCCTCCAGGAGATACTAATACGATAATTACCAAAAGAGAAGATGGTAGACCTGTTATTACATTAGAAGGAAATGATAGCATTTCAGGAATTGATTATTTTACTGTTACCATCGAAGGTAAAGAATCTGAAAAAATACCTGCTAATAATAACAATGCGCAGTATGTCGTTTCGTCATTACCGTATCTTGGTAGCTACGATGTGCGTATCACTGCGTTTGATAAAGCGGGTAATAAAAAAGAATCCAAAACAAAAATAACTATCGATACGTTAGTTGCGCCGGTATTGGAAACTATTACTTCTCCTATAAAAGTAAATAAACAGATTAAAATAATTGGCACAACCGCATTTACTGAGGAAGATGTATATGTATTTATAAAGTCACCAGGAAAAAAGGTTGAAATGTTTTCAATAGATGCAGATACACTTGGTGCATTTAGTTTTGAAACATATATAGCAACACAAGAAGGATTATATGAAATCTGGGCACAAATTATAAATGACCACGGAGAAAAAAGTATTGAATCAAAACATCAACAAGTAATGGTGGTGAGTACGTTCTTACAAAAAATCCTCATGTATACTGTCCGATATGGATATATCGTGCTACTTCTTGCGCTTGTTGCGATGTCGGTGATAGCATTTGATCTACACCATAAACTTCTTAAGGATGAAAACATGTTAAGTAAACTCGCCCTCGATATACACACCAGATTATTTAAGAAAAAAGCAAAAGAAGAAATTACTGAAAAAGTAGTCACAGCAATTAAGATTCGTAAGAAAAAGAAAAAAGTAATCAAAAAGAAAAATGTCGTACCGAAGGAATAACATAAAAAAATACGTGTTTATTTCGGTATTTGCTGCCGTTGTTTTCACTGTATATTCTTTTACTACAAAAACATTTGCTGCAATCATCTCTATTAGTCCTGCGACACAACAAGTGGTAAACGGCAATGTATTCAGATTGAATTTTAGTATTAATACAGAAGGCCAGGCAATCAATAATGCAGAGGGGGTTGTGCAATTTCCGAGCGATACTGTTGAAATTTTATCCATAGATAGTACGAGTTCTATTTTTGGGCTTTGGGTAGAACCTCCGTCATTTTCAAATACGACAGGCAAGATAGAATTTAATGGAGGTATTGCAAACCCGGGATTTACAGGATCTAGCGGGAAAGTTTTTTCTGTTGTTGCAAAAGCAAAGAAAGAAGGAGCCGCATCTTTTATTTTTTCTTCTGCGACAATTCGTGCGAATGACGGATTGGGGACTAATGTATTAAAGAGTAAAAATAGTGGGACGGTTAGTGTAATCGCTGCAACCTCACCGAAGGTTCCTGTAGTATCAACAAAAACACCTCCTGCTGTTCCTATTAGTATTCCTGATAAGGCAATTACCTATACGACAAATGAAGCACCGATACTTACCTCCACGACAAATAAAGATCAAAACATGTGGTATACAACAAAAGATGCAATTCTTGTGTGGGATATGCCACTAGGAATAGAAGGAGTGCAGACTTCTTTTGATAATGTTCCGGACGGTATTCCAGCGGGGCCTGTTATTAAAACATCACAAAAAGAATTTAAAAACATACGTGACGGTATCTCTTATTTTCATATACGATTTTCCGTGAAAGGAGGATGGTCTCCTATTTCCACATATGTTTTTCGTATTGATACGATTGCTCCAGAGGAAACACTTGCGATTGTTACCACAAATACAGAAGGGAAACCTGTTATTGAATTAGAAGGCAGTGACACTGTCTCAGGAATTGATTATTTTACCGTTGCTATAGAAGGGGCTCAAGCTCAAAAGATAGTTGCGCAAAATAATAAAGCAACATTTTTAATCCCACCAATGCCACATATGGGTGCGTATAATGTTACGATTACTGCTTTTGATAAAGTTGGCAATAAAAAAGAATCAAAGACAAAAATTATTATTGACACAATAAACCCACCAACGGTAGAAACATCGTCTACGGTGATTAAAATAGGTAGTACGATTACCATAACAGGAGTAACACCGTTTCCTAAACAGCAAGTGTATGTATTTATGAAGTCGCCACAAAAAGAAAAGGAGACAACTTTGTTTGACAAGATTGGATGGCTTACCGACTCGCAAAAGGCAACAGTAATTGATACTGATAAAAAAGAAGTGACCACAGGACTTCTTGGTGGAGAAATAAGTCAATATAAAATTGAAATGTTTTTAGTAATGAGTGATGACAAAGGAACTTTTGTTTTTGATAGTGATAAAGTAAAAAGAGAGGGTGAGTATGAAATCTGGACGCAGGTGGTCAATGATCTCGGTGAAAAAAGTCTCGATTCAAATCATATAAAAATAAAAGTGATAAGTACTTTTGTACAACGAATAATTGATATTGCTATTCGGTATGGCTATATACTGTTACTCTTCGCGCTTGTTGTAGTGATAATAATTGATTTTAAATTGAAACATAAACTCAGTGAGGCCTTTAGAAACACTGGAAAAATAGGACAATAATAGAGGTTTTATCTAAAGGTGTTATTTTTGGTATACTTTAGCAATGGAAAAAAAAGAAGTTATTTGTGTGTTTGGTGACAGTACCTCCTGGGGTGCGTGGGATTTAGAAAAAGGCGGTTGGGTAAATAGACTCTGGCTTTCTCTTGCTGATCATGAGCCATACATTCAACTCTATAATTTGGGAATTGACGGGGGGACCAGTAAAACAATTCTCGATCGATTTCCAACTGAGGCTGCTACTCGACATGCAGACGCACTTATTTTTCAGACTGGTGGCAACGATGCGTCATATGAAGGTAAAAATGGTGCTTGCCGTGTCTCGATAGAAGAATTTAAAGCAAATATTGAAGCCATTGTTTTACAAGCAAAAAAGATAACGCCAAATATTGTTTTCATGGATTTGAAAAATTGCGATGAATCGAAAACAATGCCAGTTTCATGGATGGACGTGTACTACACTAATGCAAATTTGATGAAGTACAACAATGCTATGAAAGAAGTCTGTGATCGGCATGGTGTTTTGCATGTACAGATGCCTCATTTAGAAAATGATGAATTTGAAGATGGGATACATCCAAATGCTCGTGGTCATGAAAAAATATTTAGTGTAGTAAAGGAATTTTTAACAGTAAAAGATTGGATTTAAATTATATGGAACAACAACAATCAGAAGAACAACAAATAGAGCAATTGCACACACTCGTACAAGAAGAAATTGCGCGACTTAAAGAAATGTCGCAACCGATTGCGCGAGTCTGTGGCCCACTCACATCAGGGGGGGGGCTTGGGGTATGAGAAAAATGCAGAGCGACTTACTCGCGCGACTGACATTTTGAAAGAGCGCGGGTATAGTGTTTGGGATTGGGCACCATCGGAAGTGTATATTAAAGACATGACACTCCCATGGCCAACTATTATGGAAGAATTTCATAAACCTATATTACAATCAGGATATATTACGGAAGCTTTTTTCTTGCCGAGTTGGGAGCAGTCAAACGGCGCAAAAGCAGAACACGACTATGCAGAAACGGCGCATGTTGCCGTAAAAGAATTTCCCGAAGCATGGTTTGAATAAAGAAAAGTTGTGCCCTATCCACGATGCAAGTATCGAGGTGTTAGGCACAACAACAGGGTTTTCTTTGTTGAAGAAGTATTTGCTCCGCAAATGCTCTTTGTCTTTATGGATTCATCCTCGGGACAGAGCCCTCGAGGTATTCTCCATAATTACAATAAAAGGAGTATACTGAAGACATGAATCCGGTAGTAGAAAATGACTACGCCTGCGGCACATTGGTGAGCTAGGTTACTTTTTTTGTAGTAGACAGATAATTTACTAAATAATAAAAATGGTACGAATCAATAATGCTATTTTTCACTACCCGGATGAAAAACAATACGCTCTTAATGATTTTGGTGGTTGCGGTTGCTTTTGTTGCTGGCTATTTTATCATTAAAAAAACTCCTGCGCCGACACCTACTCCACAGATTGTTGATACGACCCCAAAACCTGCGCCGCTACTTACAGAGAAATATGTTGACCCTGTCTATCATTTTTCTTTGAATTATGATCTTCCGTTTACTATTGCGAGTTCTGATGTACTTGAAAATTCTTCGTGGTCAAACAATAGCGCAGCGCCTGGGCAAAAATTAGTGATGGTTGTCATCTCTCGAGATTTTATGCCAAAGACGAATTTTAGCGAAGCGCTTATCTCTGTCGGGGTAAGTCAGGACAAATCCGCAGTTAAAGATTGTCTTATCGCAACGAATGGCGAAACAGCAGCAGGAACAGTTGTTATAGGTGGTACGACATTTACCAAGCTCGCATTTAATGATGCGGCTGCAGGAAATCTGTATGATACAACAATGTATCGGACGATAAAAGGCAGTTCGTGTTTTTCTTTGGAGTCAATAATCCATACGACGAATATTGGCGCCTACGATCCATCGCAAGGGATTACGGCATTTGATAAATCAAAAATAGATACGCTTGTTGCGCCAGCGGTGAATTCGTTTAAGTTCTTGTAATTATCTCTAAAATAAAAATAAAAGAGCGTCCGCTTACAGCGGACGCTCTTTTATTTACTTGATTCCATTTCTAATTTCATTGTTCGGTTCATCTTTCTTAATTAAATGTTCAGATTCGCTTTCTGAAATTTCAGTGAGTGCGATATGCTTTTTTGCAAGTTCCTGTAAATCAAAAAAATTATTTTCTATTGAAAAATGTTTTTCAGAAACAATAATTTCTTCTGCAATCTTTTTCATATTGAGTGACTCGAGTAATACTGCGCTGCGGGCAGCGACAAGTTCAGTAGGGACTGCCCATGTATCTCCGAATTTGTCTCTTAACTTTTTTGCAGAATCACCAAATGGTCCTGGGTAACTAAGAGCTACACGGATGTGGTCATTTGTGGTAGCGAGTTCTTTCAAATAAGCATCCACTTGGGCTTTTGTTTTGCCATACACAGTCGTGTGTTCGAATGGTTTTTCCGCTTCTTCTGCAAGTGCACCAATCGAACTTATAAATAAAATATGGAGCGGTTTTTCTTTATCGTTCCCTCTGATTTCGTTGATAATGATTTTGTTACTCTCCACATTCAATTGCTGCATTTCCTCTTTTTTCTTTACATCAAGCTCATCATCAAATGCAAACATCCCCGCATTTAAAATGATTTTATTTGGTCTTTCTCCAAAAAATGTCGTTGCTTCAGCTACAAGTCTAGTAACATCTTCCTGATTGCCCGCATCGCCCTTGCCGAACTGTACACGGCCTTGCCACTCCGGATGCGCAGTTAATAATTCCTGCTCAACATCTCCCGGGTTCCGTGAAAATGCAAATATCTTTGCTGTTGGTCGTGCCAATAGTCGTTCCGTCAATGCTTTACCTAGCCCTTTTGATGCTCCTGAAATAAAAATGTATTCTTGTTCCATAGGTGTAGTGTAATACGTTTATTAATTAAAACAAATTATCCATATGCTAGACTACTCTTTATACACCGTGTACCCTCCTTTTCTTTCGTTTTTGAAAGAAAAGTGTTTCTGTGGTGTAGTACTATATGAATATACAAGATAGTATAATTACGGATGAAGTACTTGCGATACGTGTCCAGCAAGGGGATGCGACTGTTTTTGGTGATATTGTCGATCGCTACACCGCAAAGCTTGAACGTTATGGCAGAAAATTCTTAAGAGATCCTGAAAATATCACTGATTTATTGCAAGATATTTTCATTAAGGTGTATGAAAATATTCAGAGTTTTGATGCAACGCAGAAATTTTCTCCATGGATTTATCGCATAGCGCACAATGCTTTTGTAAATGAGCTTCGCAAACATTCGAGGAGTCCTATTATTAATTTTGATTTTGACACACTTCTTTCGTATCAGGTGAGTGGCGGCGAATCTCCGGTAAAAGACAGAGAAACAGAAGAAGAAAAATTGATGGTCAGCCAAGGTCTAGAAATGCTTCCACCAAAATATCGCGAAGTCATTGTCCTTCACTTTTTGGAAGAAATGAGTTACAAAGAAATTGCTGACGTGTTACATATTCCTATCGGCACCGTTGGCATCAGATTGGCACGAGCAAAGAAAATGATGCATCAAGCGTATAAAAAATTAGGCATTACGTATGAACAATAATCTTACCCCACAACAAATAAAAGAACGCGTCCTTGAGCAAATTCGCTCACGGCGTGTATCAATGCATTCAAGAACATTTTTTATTATGCGGACTATTGCATTTATTGTATTGATCATACTAATCGGCATGCTATCGAGTTTGCTCGTCAGTTATATTATTTTTAGTTTAAGCGCGAGTCATCATATTTTCTTACTCGGATTTGGATTACGAGGTATTACAACATTTGCGGCATTATTTCCATGGCTCTTTTTTATCATTGATATTTTCTGCATCATATTGGCCGTTCGCCTTATTCGTATGTTTCGTCTTGGATATCAGCGACCATTATTATATTTCGGGCTCGGCATCTTTATACTTATTGTGTTGGTTGGGGTTGGTATTAGTGCGACTCCACTACACAATCAAGTGCTTGAATACGCCGAACACGGCAATGTGCCGTTTATAGATAGTTATTATGAAGATTTACGAAAACCACTTACCGAAGCGGGTATTTACAGAGGCATCATCACTAATGTAACAGAAGATACTATTACGTTGCGTCATGATGATTTTGATCACGATGACGATGATTGGCAACAAGTAATTACAGTGCCACAGGCATTATTGCAAACAAATCCTATCAGTATAGGAGATGAGGTATTTATCGGTACAACCAATGATGATGACGACGAGCATGTGTCTGCCTATGGGGTTAAGCGTTTTTCTGATGACTAGGCGACAAGGGTAATAGATAATGAAATAAAAGCAAAAGCGTCGGTGTACTAATAGATGAACCGGCGCTTTTGTTATCTTACAAAGCGTGGGTTCATCAAGAATACGCTATGAAAAAATTCACATTATCTTCACTTGTTATTATTACCTTTATCATTTATGCAGTACTTCAAAAACAGAAGCCTGCCTCTTTGGCTATTGCGAGTAGTTCACCATGGGATATTGTCATGGTTGTTCCTCCTACGGTAGTTCCAACGACACCTGTACCAAAACCAGGAGTAGCTCCCAAACCAACACCAACACCAAAACCAAAACCTGTACCAGTTCCGCAGGGTCAGTATAAAAATGGTAGTTATATCGGTAGTGTTGCTGATGCATATTATGGCAATGTGCAAGTCGCGGTGTCTATACAAAACGGCAAAATTGCCGACGTGCAGTTTTTGGATCATCCCGCAGGACGAAGTACGTCAATTCAAATCAATAATTACGCAATGCCACAATTAAAGAGTGAAACTATTCAAAGCCAAAGTGCAAACGTGCACAGTATTTCAGGGGCGACGTATACCAGTGCTGCATTTAAGAAATCTCTTGCAAGTGCATTATTAAAAGCTGCTTAATTTTTACCACATGAAAGAAACACAACTTATTATGGGTATGCCCATAACTATCCAAGTCAGTGATATTGGAAAAGAATTTCTCGTTAAAAAAGCAATACAGTCTGCATTTGATTATTTTCGTTATGTTGATGAAACATTCAGTACCTACAAAAAATCTAGTGAAATTACCAAAATAAACAACGGGCTTCTTGTGCCTGCATCATGGAGTGATGATATGAAAACTATTTTTACTCTTGCAGAGGAAACAAAACAGGCAACTAATGGATATTTTAATATTACGATACCGGAAGGGGGGATTGATCCGTCTGGTATTGTTAAGGGTTGGTCAATTCACAAAGCAGCAGAACTGCTTGTTCATGCAGGAGTAGATAATTTTTGTATTGACGCAGGTGGTGATATTGAGGTGCGTGGTGAAAAAAATAAAGATGAGCCGTGGATTATTGGTATTCGTAATCCATTCGATACAGAAAAAATAGTGAAAACAGTTTCTTTGCGTGATAAAGGAATTGCTACCTCAGGTACCTATATTCGTGGTGATCATATTTATAACCCACACACAAAAGAACGAAAGACTGATGAGTTGGCAAGTATAACTGTCATAGCTTCTGATGTGTATGAAGCGGATAGGTTTGCAACTGCCGCATTTGCAATGGGTAAAAAAGGTATTTTATTTCTTGAACAAAAAGAAGGTCTTGAAGGATACATGATTACTTATGACGGAATTGCGACCATGACAAGTGGTTTTCCATTATACGCGATATCAGCATAACAATATACGTATATGAAAATAATAGATTCATTTTTGAACAAAACAACCATGTATCGCGTTGTCCTGTATTATCTTGCAGGGCTTATTGGTATTGCAATGGTACTCGGTGCGTTTGGATTATTGCCATACAATCCACTTGCGATTGTATTTTCTCTCATCTTTATTACGGCGGTGTGTTGGGTTTTCAATATTATATTTGCGCGTATTTATAAAGCTCCTGCAAATGTTGAATCATTTATTATTACTGCGTTTATTCTAGTACTACTTATCACGCCACCAATAGTACTTTTCGATACAACCTATCTTTGGCTTGCGTTTTGGATGTCTGCATGGGCGATTGCATCAAAATATATTTTTGCAATAAAAAAGAAACACGTGTTCAATCCTGTCGCTATTGGCGCAGTTATTACTGCTTTAGTAATTTCTGGTTCAGCGAGTTGGTGGATAGCAACATTATGGATGATGCCGTTTGTGCTTATTGGTGGTCTCCTTGTGACAAAAAAAGTGCTCCGGTTTGATTTAGTGCTTAGTTTTTTAGCTACCGCAGTTATTGCTATTGGATGGGGGCATGTTGGTAGTATTGCCGACCTATGGACGACACTTAGTCGGATGGTTATTACCACACCAATTTTATTTTTTGCATTTGCAATGCTGACGGAACCATTGACGACACCACCAACACGATTTCGTCGCATCCTCTATGGTGTTTTTGTTGGTGTGTTATTTGCGCCATGGATACATATTGGTGGATTGTATTTTACTCCAGAACTTGCCCTTATTGTTGGAAATGTGCTCGCGTATCTGTTGAGTTCAAAGACAAAATTAATCTTACAGTTGAAAGAAAAAATAAAAGTAGCAGAAGATACCTACGATTTTATTTTTCAAACAAATCAAAAACTCGCATTTGCGCCGGGGCAATATCTTGAATGGACACTTGGACATACACGACCAGATAATCGTGGCAATCGTCGTTACTTTACCATTGCGTCATCGCCGACAGAAAAAGATATTCGTATGGGTGTCAAATTTTATCCTGGAGCAAGTACTTTTAAACAAAAACTATTATCAATGCAGCGGGGAGAGACACTTGTTGCATCCCAACTTTCTGGAGATTTTGTTCTGCCAAAAGATACAAAAAAGAAATTAGTATTTATTGCTGGTGGTATTGGGGTGACGCCGTTTCGAAGTATGATTAAATATTTGCTTGATACACGTCAAAAAAGAAATATAAAAATCCTCTATTCGAATAGAACAGCAGAAGATGTTGCCTATAAGGAATTATTTACCAAAGCTGAACAGTTGCTAAAAATAAAAACAATCTACACATTAACTGATAAAAAATCTGTTCCGGATTGGTGGGCAGGCAGCGTTGGATATATTGATGAGGCAATGATTAAGAAAGAAGTTCCTGATTATAAAGAACGCATGTTTTATATTTCAGGTTCTGGGGCAATGGTAAAAACTTTTGGTGCTGTGTTGAAAGCAATGGGTGTACCACGATCGCATATTAAAAAAGATTTCTTTCCTGGTTTTGCGTAAAGGGGGTATACTGCATCTATGCAAAAGCAGATTTGGTTTAAACCTAATCCGTTAAAAACGGACGGCCGACCAAATGACAAAGTCATTTGGTTTAGGCGAAAAACCTATGGTTGGGGCTGGACACCGTGCACCTGGCAAGGATGGTTTATCTTGGCTGTGTATGTTGCAATTATCGTGCGCATATTTCGTGGTATAGATGCGCAATCTCATTCAGGGAGTGATACCCTTTATGTATTTCTAGTGCCGTGCATTATTTCAACCATTGTTTTAATTATTATTTGCCGTATCTTTGGTGAAAAACCAAGATGGCAATGGGGTCGTCCTAAATCTAAGTCCCTAACCCCTAACCCCTAACCCCTTTTTCTCATGTCATTCCTTGACCCAACAACTATTCTTACGACATTTGGCTATATCGGCCTTTTTTTGGCAGTGTTTGTTGAAACAGGACTTTTAGTTGGAGTAATGCTTCCTGGGGATAGTCTTTTATTTGTTGCGGGATTTTTTGCGTCAACGGGACATTTACAAATAGCGTTTGTCGTTATTGTTGCGTTTATTGCAGCGGTGATCGGGGATAGTGTCGGGTATATGCTTGGTAAAAAATATGGCCCTGCAGTATTTGCTCGTGAAGAATCTTTTTTCTTTAAAAAATCATACGTAACACGTGCACAGACTTTTTATGAAAAACACGGAACAAAAACAATTGTCCTTGCACGATTTATGCCTATTGTGCGTACATTCGCGCCATTATTTGCCGGTATTGGAGGGATGAAATATTCACTTTTTTTGATGTACAACATACTCGGCGGTGCACTATGGACTCTTTCAATGAGTTTATTCGGTTATTTTTTAGGTAAGACAGTGCCGAATGCAGATAAGTATGTATTACCCATTGTTATTGGACTTGTCGTTGTGTCGATGCTTCCTGGAGTTATCAAACTTATTATGAGTAGAAATGTAAAGAAGTGATATACTTATTTAGTAAATAGTAAATAGTAAATAGGGGACACAAATACAAAACATATGAAAAAAATTCTTCCAATAATTATTATCTTCGTCACTTTTTTATTTTCTCATACAGCTTTTGCGCTAAGCTCTGTTTCTTTTGTAGAACAACCACTTTGGTTTTCTAGTGATACGTTTGTCGATGGGCAAACTGTGTCTATTTATACCGCACTTTTTAATCAAGAGCCAAGTTATCTTGTTGGTACAGCATCGTTTTATGATCGCTCTGTCTTGTTGGGTGAAAAACAATTTACTATCAAACCACGAACGGTTGAAACAGTTTCGTTTGATTGGAAAATAATTCCAGGAGAGCATATTATTTCTATTACCGTCGCAAAACTTTCGCGCATTAATGCACAAGGAGTAAAAGAATCTATTGCAAGTGACCCTATTACTATTGAAGGTAAAAAAATACTAGTAGGCGAGACACCAACACAGATGACTGTTCAAGAATCGTTACCAAATACAGCGACAGAAGTGTTAACGCAAGTAGACACTGCACAAACAAAAGCGTTGTCACTTATCCCTGCTCCCGTTCAAAAAGTCTTTGAGACTGTTTTTAGTGGTGTAGAAAAATTTCGAAGTAATACCGCACTTGCCGTAAGTACAAATCGAAACACCCTTAAATCACAAATCATTGATCAAGAAATACAAGATGCAGCAAATAGTACCGGAGATAATGCTATTGCCAAATATGAAGGCAATGTTGGTCAGCACACCGTAGATGCGAAATCTGCGTTTTCAAAACCATTTGAACAGGTACGATTATTTTTCCTCAATATTGGGACGATGTTTTTTTCAAATAAATTTTTGTTTTATGGCATAAGCGCACTCTTTATCTATATGGGTATTCGAGCAATTGTCTTGTTTATTCGTTCACGTTAGAAAAGCATTTTCTGGAGTATTTTGTTATACTAGCTCCATGTTGCTTCGAATTATCTCTACTCTCGTTGTCCTTATTGCTATGGTGCTTGCGCCGTATTGGCTGTTTGTCGTCATCCTTTTACTCGCCTGTATCATCAATCCTCTTTACCTCGAAGGGGCTGTTATTGCTCTTTTGCATGATTCTTTTTTTAGTGCAACAGACGGACAGTTATTTGGGTTTCGTTCGATTACGTTTCTGATTTCTGTCGGCGTTATTTTCCTTGTATATATAGTACACACTGTTGTACGAAAAAGAATATGATGATTCGTTTCCGTAAAAAAAGAAGAATTCGCACAGATTTCGTTGAGCCGGACGAAATATTTCTTGATGCAAAAAATTTACCGGAATTTGATACCCAGCAATTTGAAGGACGGATGGCACAATCTATCGGCAAGAAGACAATCGTTATATTAGGAATAATATTTTTAGTATTTGGTGCGGTGGGTATTGGAAAATTGTCACTCTTGCAACTCGTGCATGGCCAGACCTATTTTGATAAAAGTGAAAAGAATAGTTTGGATCAGAAACCTATTTTTGCAAATCGAGGCGTATTTTATGATCGCAATGGATTGCAATTGGTAAAAAATGTATTTCCGGAGTCACACACCGAAGAGGTGGGTGACGAAGCGCGAGCGTCTACTATGGATGATGTGCCCAAGCGAGATTATTATGATTCACCAGGTTTTGCCCACGTGCTTGGCTATGTGAGTTATCCAAAACAAGACTCGAGTGGCGCATATTGGCAGACAGAGGTTATTGGAAAAAGTGGGGCAGAGAAAGAATTTAATGATGTACTTGCCGGAGAAAACGGAAAAACCCTTTTTGAGCGCGATGCGTATGGCGCCAGCATATCTCAAAATCAAATTGATGCACCGGAAGATGGCAAAAATATCACCCTTTCTATCGATGCCCGATTACAAACAAAACTCTATAGCGAAATGGAGTTATTTGCAGAAGCGCATAATTTCTCGGGAGGCACCGGCATTATTATGGATGTAGAAAACGGCGAGTTACTTACCCTTACTAATTATCCTGAATTTGATCCTGAAATTGTCTCACTTGGTAAAGACGCAACGATGATAAAAAAATATTTATCCGATACGAGAACGCCGTTTTTAAATCGTGCGATTGCAGGATTGTATACACCAGGATCTATTGTGAAGCCCTTTGTTGCTATGGGAGTGCTCGAAGAAGATATTATTGATCCGTATAAACAAATTTTATCGACTGGTTCTATTTCAATTCCAAATCCGTACGATCGAAAACTCGAAACTATTTTTAAAGATAATAAAGCACACGGACTTGTTGATTTACGGCACGCAATCGCCGTTTCTTCAAACGTGTATTTTTATGAAGTAGGTGGTGGATATAAAGGACAACAAGGGCTTGGGATTGATCGAATCAATAAATATCTTACCCTTTTTGGGCTTGGTGAAAAAACAGGAACTGATATTGAAGGAGAGGCAGACGGCATTATTCCAAACCCCGCATGGAAAGCCGAGCGTTTCCACGGTGAACCATGGCGCATTGGTGATACCTATAACACTGCTATTGGGCAGTATGGGGTGACGGTGACGCCACTTTCTATGGTTCGTGCAGTTGGGGCAATTGCAAACAATGGCACATTACTTACGCCAGTGATTCAAAAAGATACAACAGGAAAGACAGCAACACTTCCATTTGATTCTGCAAATTTCAAGATTATTCATGAAGCAATGCGATTGTGTGTGACTGATGGGACAGGACAAACGCTTAATACGCATGATGTCGAGGTTGCGGTGAAGACAGGTACAGCTCAAGTTGGTATTTCAAAAACATTACTCAATTCGTGGAGTATGGGATTTTTCCCGTATGAACATCCAAAATATGCGTTTATTATTATGATGGAACGTGGACCAAAAGAAAATCAGACTGGTTCGTCTATTGTTATGCGTCATGTGCTTGATTGGATGGCAGTAGAGGCACCGGAGTATTTGAAGGGCGAGTAAGTAGATAGTAGTAAATAGTAAATAGTAAATAGGTTCGAACAGAAAACTGTCTCATTGTGTCATCCCGGCGGAGGCCGGGAACCAGGCTGCTTTTGTTTGATTTTTATTATCTTTTTTGTTAGAGTACGCTTAATGCAAACGACATCAGAATTTATATCAAGTGAGCGCCGAGTGGAGCTTGAAAAAGAACTCAAAGAACTCCAGACGGTACAGCGAAAATCAGTTATCGAAAAACTTGAATTCGCTAAGTCACTTGGCGACCTTTCAGAAAATGCCGAATACCACAGCGCACGCGAAGAGCAGGCGCGTCTTGAAGAGCGCATTGCAAAGATCGAGTATGTATTGAAAACATCAAAAGTCATGGAACGACATTCAAGTTCCACTGTCGAAATTGGTTCGACAATTGTGATTAAGAAGGAAGGCGCCAGTGAACCCCTGAAAGTGTCTGTCGTTGGGACAGAAGAAACAGACATGCTAAAGGGTTTTATCTCGCACCGATCTCCACTCGGTGCTGCTCTTTTAGGGAAGAACAAAGGTGATACCGTGAAAGTAAATACGCCGAAAGGAGCGATAGGGTATACGATCATTTCGATAGAGTAATCCTCCTCTTGTCATCCCGGACACGAGTCTGCGAAGTTTGATCCGGGATCCAGGCGGAATAGGTGATTTTTTCAAATGTTCGTTGGTCTGGGTACCGGCCTCCGCCGGTATGACACAAAAAATAAAATTAAAAAAGCCGCGAAGGAATTTGTCAAACATTCCTTTTTCCGCTTGCTACAAAGACCCATAACCTATAAACTAGAAGCTACATATGGCCTCATTAGAAGAAATGCGCGCAGAGCGCTTGAAGAAATTAGCATTATTAAAAACCGCTGGCATGGATGCATATCCGGCATCTATTTCGCGCGACATGAGCATCACCGACGCAATCGCGCAATTTGATACGCTGGTTGATACCGATAAACAAATTTCACTCGCCGGACGCGTTATGTCTATTCGTGGTCAAGGTGCGATTTTATTTGCAAATCTCTTCGATGGCACTGGTACATTCCAACTCTTTTTGAAAAAAGACGGGATGCCGGAAGATATCTTCGCACTTTTTGTAAACACCGTGGACATGGGTGACTTTATTTCAGCGACAGGTACCTTCATCACGAGTAAAACTGGCGAGAAAACATTGCTCGTTTCAGGTTGGTCTATGGCATCAAAATCACTGTTGCCACTTCCAGAAAAATGGGCAGGACTTTCAGATGAAGATGAACGCCTTCGCAAGCGATACTTGGATGCAATTGGAAACCCAGAACTCTTTGCACGATTCCACACACGAGCAAATGTTATTAAATACATCCGTGCATTTTTTGATACAAAAGGATTTATGGAAATCGAAACGCCTATTCTCCAAAACCAAGCTGGTGGCGCAATGGCAAAAACATTCAATACTCATCACAATGACTACGATATGGATATGGTGCTCCGTATTGCAATGGAGCTTGAGCACAAGATGATGATGGTTGCGGGGTACAATCGTATTTATGAAATCGGCAAAAATTTCCGCAACGAGGGGAGTGACCCGACACACATCCAAGAATTTACGATGATGGAATGGTACGCCGCGTATGAGACACTTGAGACGAATATAAAGTGGACTGAGGAGTTACTTAAAGGACTTGCAAAAGACGTCATAGGAAAAATGTCTTTTATGATTGCAGGGGAAGATGGTGAGAAAGTCGAAGTAAACTTTGATGGTTCATGGCCGCGCGTTCGATTTGGCGATTTGCTCAAAGAAAATGCAGGATTAGATATGCGATCTGCGAGTGTGGATGATATTAAAGAATCAGCAAAAAAATGGGGCATGGATGCCAAAGAAATTGCGACAACAGGTCGTGCAAATTTGCTCGACTTCATCTACAAAAAATCTTCTCGCAACAAAATAGTCCAACCGACATTTGTGATGGATTATCCAGGAGAATTAAAACCGCTTGCACAACAGAATACTGATGGCACTGCCTGCGTAGCACAACTCATTATTGCTGGCGCAGAAATAACCAACCAATACGCAGAACTCGTAAATCCGATTGTTGAACGCGAACTCTTTGAATCGCAGGCAAAAGCAAAAGCAGACGGAGATGCAGAAGCGATGGGTATGGATGAACGATTTCTCACGGCCATGGAACACGGCATGCCACCGATGACGGGCTTTGGCCTTGGTATCGACCGTCTCGTTGCGCTTCTTACAGAACAAGACAATCTCCGCGAAGTGATTTTCTTCCCGATAATGAGATCGAAAGTGTAATTATTAGTAGTGAAATAATTTATGATTCTACAAATCATCATCGCTGTCATTGTTTCTATGGCTCTTGGTTTTATTTGGTACGGTCCGCTTTTTGGAAAAGTGTGGGGTAAAATTGTGGGAGTTGATATGGAAACTGCAAAAAATGATCCAGAAGTGAAAAAGCGTATGCCGTTAATGGCTGCAACTAATATGGCACTTTCTCTTGTTACTATTTTTATGCTTGCTGTTATTTTCAAACGACTTGATGTTACTGATGTGACGACAGGTGTCCGTGTTGCATTCTTTTTCTTTATTGGTTTTATTTTTCCTCTCATAGGTACGTTTGCCCTTTGGAGCAGTAAACCTTGTCGTCTCGCATGGGAAATGTTTTTTGTGATGACGGGTTATCAGCTTATTATGTTTGTATTTTACGGTATTATTCTTTCGTTTTAAGGAAACGAAAGAAAGGGTATAGGGTTTAGCGTCTAGGGTATAGAAACAAAACCGCAGGATTTGGCAAAACCAAATCCTGCAGTTTTGTTTTTTTGCTGTTCGAAACAATCTACCGCGGAAGGATTCTAAAGCCTTGCGCAGTGCGGCGGCACGAGCAGAGCAATTTTTCAGCAGAAAAATATGCGTGCTTTAAAATCCTTTCGCAAAAACCTTTTTTTGGTTACTTTTTCGCGGAGAAAAAGTGACAAGACTACTTTTTTTGACAAAAAGTCATTTTTGACTCCGAATTATAGAAGCGTTTCCACCGCCAGTGCTACGGTGCTATACTCTCGACATGAAAACGATTATCAAGAAAATAGGTGTGAGCGCTTGCGTAGCACTTGTTGCGGTATTAACCGCATCTCATTTAGTAGTAGCTGAAACAGGTAGTGCAAAAGTTGATACAAAAGCAGTAATTGCTGTCCCTACACTTACTAGTGTTGTAAAAGATGATGATGTGCCTGCAGATTTTAACGGTCTCAGTTTTCGTTCAAGTGCATTCCACAAAAAAGCAGTAGATCTTTTTGCGGCATCACTTGCAACTGAAATTGCCGGCAAAACAGATGATGCTGAATACTGCGAAGCGGTAGATCGTGCATTTATGCGACAAGCACCACTTGTGCGTGCATCATTTGCATGGGACGCAGATAGTTACAAAGATTCATTTCCTGCAATAGATAAGGCTGTTGCAGAAAAACAATACGGCGAAGATGGTGTCGATGGCTATGTTGCTGTCGGTACGGAAGTCGCTAATCTTACCGCAAAAGATGGCGCACTGCTTACTATTCAAGCGTCTCGCGCTAAAGCGATCATGCGTTCAAGTATGCTTGGATTGTTACTTGATGGAAAAGCAAATGAGACAACTGTCGCTAACTTAAAAGCACTCTATAGTGCAGGAGAACGTTGTGTTGCTTTTTTCTCAAACGATACAAAGACACAGGAAGTACTCGCAAAGACACACAAAATTGTCCTTGAAGAAGCTGTTGTGGCGACGGTTGATGAATCCGTTACGGTGAGCAGAGGTGATTTGAATGGTGAAGTATTGGTGGTACCAAAAGTAACTTCTGTTACCACTCGTACAGCGCTCCGTGAGTACTCACTTGCTGTTATTGCACACAATCCAGAAATTCGTTCTATTTCTGCAACAAAAGATGCAGTCACTATCAAATTCGTTGAACGCGGTCGTTTCCTTGGCTTTATCCCAACATGGATTACACGCAAGGTGACCGTTACGCCGTCTGATATCAAATTTGCAGGTGCTGCACTTTCTAAAAAATCAGGCAATTATGTACAAGCTGATTTGAAGACTGCAATTGATGCTGTTGTTAAAGCAGGAGATACGTCCTTCTCAAATACAACACAAGCAATGATTGTAGGTACGGTTGTCGGCTACATCGAAACACCTGTTACAAAATAAAATCTAAACTAAATAAAATCCGACACTCGTCAAGAGTGTCGGATTTTGTGTTTTGTATTAGAATACTCAGTCGACACTCTTTTAATTAAAAAACAAATAAAACCCCACAAATAGGTATGACAAAGACAAAAGATCAACTCATCAAAAAAAATGAAGAACACAGTAAAGGTTTTTCAAGTGCAACAGCGCGACATGCGCGAAAGTTTTTTAAATCAAAATACGGCGTGCGTATTTCTTTTGACGGCTGTATGGATGGCCGTGTGTATTTTTCAACAATAACTGGCACACAAGCTGGCTATATTGATGAAACTTTTAAAGTTGCTGGTACAAAATTTGAACTTGGTCATCCGTATTTTGGGCAGATCAAAGAACAATGGTGTCGGGGTAATATTTCGCAAGGATTTCGTTCACTGCAAATTATTTCGTATCATTTTTCTGCATCAGACAAACATCTTGGTTGTAAGGGCCATGGGTATGACACTGAAAAAGCTCGACAGTGGACATATAATCTTGCAGAACAGTATCGTATTATGCACGACACTGAAGGGCAACGATTTTTGCCAGTTGTTG
>CALRCO010000007.1 GCA_943354645.1 Candidatus Nomurabacteria bacterium
AACCTCGAAAAAATATTTGATGTGTCTATTTTCATTCACCCTGTCGACACCGCACAAGTATTGCGTCAATTTCAAAAGAAAGTTGCAGAGGTACAAAGTCAGATCAGTATTCGTGAAGGGAAGGGACTTGTCCGCGATCCTGCACTCGATACCGCGTATCACGACCTCGAATCACTGCGCGATAATCTCATGCAGGCACAAGAAAAAATGTTTGAAGTTGGCGTCTATGTCACTATTTACGCAAGCGACGAAGCAGAACTTTCAAAAACAGAGAATGAAATCAAGTCTATTCTTGATGCTCGATTGGTGTATATAAAACCAGCACTCTTCCAACAAGAAGATGGTTACAAATCAGTTATCCCAACAGGATCTGACTTGCTTGCGGTGCACCAAAAATTAAATACAGAACCTCTCTCTTCAATCTTCCCATTTATTTCTTTCGACCTCACCTCTGATACCGGCATTCTTTATGGTATCAACCGTCACAATTCAAGTTTGGTTATTTTTGACCGATTCTCTCTCGAAAACTACAACTCGGTTATCTTCGCAAAATCTGGTTCTGGAAAATCATATGCGACAAAGTTGGAAATCATTCGTACCCTTATGTTTGATACACAAGTTATTGTGATCGACCCAGAAAAAGAATACGAATCATTGGCCCAAGCACTCGGTGGACGTTATTTTAATATTTCACTCTCGTCCGATCACCACATCAATCCATTTGAATTACCGCATCCTGCACAAGATGAATCTCCTGCTGATATTTTACGTTCGAACATTATCAATCTTGTGGGATTATTCCGCATCATGCTTGGGGGACTCAGCGCTGAAGAAGATTCACTGATTGACCGCGCGATTACTGAGACTTATGCGATCAAAGATATTACTCCGGAATCAGACTTCAAACACATTGAAGCACCACTTTTGTCTGATTTTCAAATGGTACTCCAAGGACTTGAGGGGACAGAAGGGCTGGTGCAAAAATTAAGAAAATTTACCGAAGGCTCATGGAGCGGATTCCTCAATCGTCCATCAAATATTGACATCAATAAGAAATTTATCGTTTTCTCAGTTCGCGATATGGAAGATGAGCTCAAACCTGTTGCTATGTATATCGTGACCCACTTTATTTGGAATGCGATTCGAAAAGAATTAAAAAAGCGTCTCCTTATTGTTGATGAAGCGTGGTGGATGATGAAATCAGAAGACACCGCATCGTTCTTATATTCAATCGCAAAACGCGGCCGTAAATATTACCTCGGCCTCTGCACCATTACCCAAGACGTCGGCGACTTTATGAAAAGTCCGTACGGTGTGCCGATTGTGACCAACTCCTCTCTGCAACTTCTTTTAAAGCAATCACCATCATCTATTGATCTCTTACAAAAAACATTCAACCTCACGGATGAAGAAAAGTATTTGCTTCTAGAATCAAATGTGGGGGAGGGAATATTCTTTGCAGGACTCAAACATGTCGCACTCAAAGTTATTGCATCCTATACAGAAGACCAAATTATCACGAGTGACCCATCGCAATTGCTCTCTATCAAAAAAGCGAAAGAAGAATTGGAAGCGGCGGGAGGATGAGATAGCAGCAAGTAGCAGGGGACAGGTAGCAAGGTTGCAAACAAAACAATAATGCAGGATTTTGCCTTCGGCAAAATCCTGCATTATTGTTTTTAATCCACACAAGAGAGCATCTAAATAGGATATACTTTGCTTATGCAGGTTCGAAAAATAACATTCTTCTTTATTGCACTTTTGGTGATTTTTTTTGCTGGCACAACCACCACCGTACACGCAACTATAGGGGACAACGATATTTCCTTTGAGGTGAATCCAGAAATTCCAGGACCACACCAACAAGTCACCATCACCGCAACAAGTTATTCTGTTGATTTAAATAAGGCGCAAATCTCGTGGAAAGAAAACAATGTTCCTAAAAAAAGCGCTACCGGTGCAAAGTCATACACGTTTACCACGGGGGCTGTTGGTACTATTTCAACCATAGATATTGTCATTAGTGTCCCTGGTGAAGCAGATTATAAACGACGCATCCTCATAAATCCAGGAACGATAGATCTCCTCGTGCAAGCGCTCGATGCGTATGTGCCCCCATTTTATAAAGGACGCGCTATTCCACCACAAGAATCATTAGTGCGCGTAGTTGCGGTGCCTGCAATCAAGCAAGGGACTATCACGCTTTCGCCTGCTGATCTTGTATTCACCTGGAAACGCGACAACAGTGTCGTAGGTGATTTTTCAGGATACGGACAAAATGCATACACGTTTACCACAAATATATACAAAGCGAGTGAAGATATTTCTGTGATTGCTGACTCTGTCGTTGGTTCTTATGAAGCACAAGGTGTGGTCACGGTAACTCCTCGAAGTCCAACACTTCTTTTTTATGCATACAATCCACTTGTTGGTACACTTTGGAATAAATCTCTGGGTACAAATACCCAAATAAGAGATACTGCATTTGGTATTCTCGCAGAACCCTACTTTTTCTCACCTAAAAAAGCACTTGCAACAGATTTGTCATTCGCGTGGAAATTAGACGACACCACGGTTGATACACCTGTTCGTAAAAATCGCATCCTTCTCACACGAGACGCAAAAACAAACGGCACCACGAATATTTCTCTCACCCTCACACAAACCAAAAAAATGTTTCAAGAAATTACCAAAAATTTAACCGTTACCTACTAATATGCATCGCTTTCGTATTTTAATTATAAGTGCAACGCTTACTCTCTCGCTTTTTGCAGTTGGATTATTTGCGTTATCTGCAAACGCTGTAGTCCCAGAAGGGGACACGGGGAATTGGATGGTGAGTATTGATTCAATTGTTCCCACTGATTCAAGTGCGGTGGTACACGGTACGGTGTACAGTGGTATCAATACAGCTGGTGCAAATATAAGCATCACCACTCGCCATATTACTAGCGCAAGTGCAACGCAAGTACAAAACGGCAGCCAGACCCATGGTGTTACGGATAGCAGTGGTAAATTTTCGATCACTATAGACACCCTCATTCCTGCGACTTCCTATAACGTAAATGCCACCGCAACTGCTCCACAAGGAACACTTGCAACGTCAACACAGGAAACATTTACGACAAACCAAGGTGGTGATTTAGGAAGTGATGTACACATCATTTACAACGGCCAACCAGTAGCGACACAAAACACATTGACGTTAAAATTTAAAGCGACCGGCCTCCCTTCACAAACATCTGCAACAATACAACTAAAACGCAATGGGACAACGATAAAAACAAACACCGTTGCACAAATAATTCCTGATGCAAGCGGTGTCGCCACATTCCAAACAACATTTAGTGGGCTTACAACAGCGACTGCATATACAGGGCAAATTACACTAGGGGACGGTTCGGTGGTTGGTTTCGGTCCGGATTCGACAGCTAATGCAAATGGTACACCACCAACACAAAGCCCTATCCATGTATATATTTCAGAAAATGATGCAGTGGTTACTTCCACTACTTTTTCAATTACCGGGTTTGTGACTGGTGACAGCACTACCGCGACTTCTATCAAAGGATTTGCGAGTACGGACGGAATAAATTACGGCATTTCTTCTCCTGTAGCTTATACTGGTGCACCAGATACTGTCGGCTCTGTGTTTACTGTTTCATTTTCTGGACTTTCTGCAGGTAAGAGTTATTCCTATAAAATAAAAGATACGACAACTGATAAAGATCTATCACCTGTATACTATTTCACTACTGCAAGCTCCTCGGGAGGTGTCGGTTCTACGGGAATTGATGGTACATGGTTTGATTTGAATGCAAACTATCAAAGTGCAAATCCGCAAAAAAACGGTTGTACAGAAACTAAAGACGGCGAATACTGCATGCTTGCTCCAATTCCTTTTCCAGGAATTATAAATGGTAAATTAGGTCTTACGCCAGATACAACAGGAAGTAGTGGAGTGTCTAATTTTATCAACGGCATCATCCAATTTGCAATTGCCTTTGCAGGACTACTCGCCGTCATTATGATCATTGCCGGCGGTATCATGTATGCCACAACCGAAGCAATGTCTGGAAAAGCAGGTGCGAAGACCATGATTACGAATGCAATTTTCGGCCTCCTCCTCGCACTTTGTTCATACTTGATTTTGAAAACAATAAGTCCTTCGCTGGTGGATGTAAAATTGGATATAGCGAGACATAGTGTAACCGTATCATCAAACGATACATCAACGGGATCATCAACATCTCTTTGTATATCACCAACCAATCCACCAAATCCCGACACAGCACAAGCGGTGATGCCAATCCTGAGTACCGCACTGACAAATGAATACATACCAGAAAGAGATAAATTAACAGGAGTACCTAAAGGTAAAAAACTTTTAATGACCGCGCAAACTGCCGTTGAAGGATTTTCTGGAACAACTACCGCGATGGGAATTAAAACTGGAACGTTATCATACAGAACTAATAACCCTGGGAATATTGGTAACACAGATGATGGATCAACTAAAACATACCCGACATTAGCAGCGGGTGTTAACGCCCAACTTACAAAAGTTATAAGTGGAAGTGGAAGTTATATTATTGATGGTGTTTATGATTGTGCCCTTGGAAAAGGGGTCAAGTACGATGGATCTCTATACCAATATTTGAGAATATATTCAACAGGTGCTCGCAAAGATAATGCTTACTTGAGTTTTATTATTGGTTATTTTAAAAATAACGGAAAAACAATTACTGGACACACAAAAATGTCTGAAATATACACAATGAATTAATATGACTAAAAAAATAAAAATTTTAATAGGAATCATTGCGGTCATGCTCATTATTTATGGAGCACTATTAGTAATGTCCAGTATTAAAACTAAAAATCCGCAAGCAAATGTATTTGATGTAAAAAGTTTATTTCCTTCTTATGGAAGCAACCAACAAAACAACCAACCAGCAGGGGAGGTAGTAGAAAATCCTGGCACGTTTCCTGATCAAAGCGCACCAGACACTAACGTACAACATTTATTTTTATTATCCGATCAAATGATTGCGGGTTCTGGTATTATCGCTCGTCAGTACCCAAGACCTGTTGACCCAAATGCACCAATTGTACCTGTGGTTGTTCCTAAAAAAGGTGTAAAACCTGCACCTCTTCCGCCAACGCCGATGGACACAAAATATTTTGTGCGCTTCGCTGAAAAAGCAACATCACATATTAACGAATGGTCAGCGGAGACAAAAATAGTATCTCGTATTAGTAATACTACTATCCCAAAAATACAGGAAGCATATTTTAATAGCACAGGAAATAATGTGCTCCTTCGATATTTCAATGAAGGCTCGAGCCAAATAGATACCTATGGAGCATTAATTGTTCCTGGTAAAACAAAAGACGAACTCGGCCATCTTATCGGTAACTTTTTCCCATACAACATTTCTGATCTTGTCGTCGCTCCCTCTAAAAATCGCGTCTTTTATGTATATCCCGTAAATGGCGACACAGTCGGCACGACTTCGGATTTTGATGGAGGTAATAAAAAACAAGTACTTAGCTCAAAATTTAGTGAATGGATGCCAGGATGGGCGACCCCAACCGCCGTCACCGTCACCACAAAAGCATCACGATATTTCCCTGGATTTATGTATGCAATACCAACAACCACATCGCTCAATCGTATCATTGGTAATATCACTGGACTTGCAACACTTATGAGTCCTGATGGCACTGAAGTACTCTATAGTGATACAACAGGGGTAGAGCCTCATCTATATATCTACAACATCAAGGATGGCACAAAACGCGACAGTGGTCTTCACACACTCGCAGATAAATGTGCGTGGGCATCTGATAGTATTTCATTCTATTGCGGAGTGCCTGCGTATTTTGGTAATGATATTCTCCCTGATGCATGGTACCAGGGGACAGTCTCATTTTCTGATGAACTGTGGCGCATGAATGTGAATGCAAATATATCAAATGTCGTGCTTACACCAAACAACGAAAGTCATGACTTTGATATTACGAATATCGAAATTGCGCAAGATCAATCATTGGTGACGTTTATAGATAAAGGGACACTTACGCTTTGGGCGCTGGAGATGTAGCAGGAAATTTTAGTAGCAGGGGACTGGTAGCAAGTAGCAAGGTAAACAAAAAGAATTTGGCTTTGCCAAATTCTTTTTGTTTTATGTTAAAACCCTGCTACTTGCACCTTGCTACTAACTGAGTGTCCCCACATATTTAATCACCACATGACGTCCAGCACCTTCACCCTCAGATCCTGTTTGTAAATCTTGTTTATCTTTCAAAAATTCATGAATGATACGGCGTTCGAATGCAGACATAGGATCAACAGCTACTGAACTTTTAAAGAATCGTGCTCGCTCTGCCATCATGTGCGCAATTGCTTTTACGTTATCTACTTTTTGTTTTTGGAACCCTCCTACATCAATAACAAAACGAATTGTATTTTCAGGAGCTTTTGCTTCAACTATTTTTCGCACAAGTGTATTAAACGCTTGTAAGTGTTCGCCATTTTTACCAATAAGTAATGTGGGGTTATCGAGTGTTAAGGCAAACCAATACGATCCATCGTGCTCATCTATTGTGTCTTCGATACCACTTACAACAAACCCTGCGTGAGTAAGTAATTCTTGTATGATGTTGGTGATATCTTTGTTGTTCATATTATTTCTTCATTTTCTTTTGTAAATGCCACTCCATACCAATGGTCACTATGTTGCTTACTATCCAATAAAGTGCAACCGCACCGGAAACTTGGTACGCAATAAAGGCGATAAGAAAAGGAAATACATATTGCATTTGTAATTGCATGCTTTTTGAAAAAGCCCCAGCAAACCCATCTCCACTTCCCGCTGATGCTGCGGTGCGTGCTGAAGAAAATTTACCAAGGAAATATTGTGAGACCCCTGCGATAAGCGCAAGGATAATACTTTTTTCATCGAGGTTGATACCGAACAAACCGTGGGTAAATGTTTCAGGAAAATGAACAAAACTATATAATCGCGCCGTATCTGCGGACGCAAATCCTTTTATAAACACTCGGTAAAGTGCAAGAATAAACGGTAATTGTAAAAAAATAAGAATACACCCAGAAAATGGATTTATTTTATGTTTCTTATACAACTCCATTGTCTTTTGGGATTGTATTGTTTTATCGGGAAACTCTGCTTTGATCGCATTTAATTCTGGTTCAAGTTTTTTGAGCTCAAGTTGGCTCATAAGTGCTCGTTTTGAAAGAGGGTAGAGGACAACTTTAACAAGAATAGTTAGTGCGATCACCGCAACAGCAATACTGTGCGCTGGTGCAATTCCCGCAAAGAAAATAAGGAGGTTGTAGAGAGGTTGATAGAAAAAAGTGTTCCAAATAGTTGCTAGCATCTTCTGATTGTACAGAGAGTTCGTCCTTATAGCAACTTACACCAATGGATCATACGCGGGGCCATTTTGAGGCCGACAACGCCAAATTCTCTTTATTCCTAAAGTAATTCCTTTCAAAAACCCATATTTTTTAAGCGCCAAAATAGTGTATTCCGAACAAGTGGGGGAAAAAACACAACCGCATGTCGAACAAAAAAGCCTCCCAAAACCATGGTCAGGAGATAAGGTGTGCTGATATACCCTTATAGTGAAAATAGCTATATATTTAGGGATATTAGAGATATGCATTGCCTTTTTTGAGTAAAACCCTTATATCTTCAATGTTTTTTCTCGAAAAACCCTTTTTAACACTAAAAACACCTCGAAATCCTGGTTTTATTGTGCTGTATTCCGCTTCAATGAATGAAAATATAAGGCGTTTTACCTTGTTTCGATCAGTTGCAAGTAAAAAAGCCTTTTTGGGGACCGTTACTGTGAATTTCGATAGCCCGCTTGTTTGAGTATATGAAAGACGTACGGTGGAGCTATCAACACTTTTCCGCGCCTGTATAACAGGCATATACTCTTCTCTCTTTATTTTTAAAGCTTTTTTTAGCATGGTATACAGAAATACCGGGAGTATTCCCGGTATTCTTTAGACGCTTAGTTTTTTGCGACCCTTTTGTCGACGTCGAGTAATGACTTTTTTGCCATTTTTTGACTTCGTGCGAACAAGGAAACCGTGTGTTTTTGCTCGTTTTCGCTTCTTTGGTTGGTAGGTGATGCTCATGAGTAGTAAGTAGATAGTAGTAAGTAGATAGTAGAAACTCGGACAACAAAACTATAGCAGAAAAAAATAAATTAAGCAATTGTGTAGATTGTTTTGAACAGGCATACTAGGTTATCCACTTTTTACACAACATATCCACATTATTTTTTATCTTTAAAATGTGACCGCGAGGCACTATACTACATATCATGTTCACCGAGAAACAAATTTGGGAAAGCTGTCTTGCTGAAATAGAATCACAGGTTTCAAAAGCAAATTTTAGTACCTGGTTCAAAAATACCTTTATCGCCAAAGAAGATGCAGGTACTGCGTACATCGGTGTCCCAAATGAATTCGTTAAAGACTGGCTTTTTAATAAATACCATAAACTTATTTTAAAAACATTAATGAACTACAACGACGCAGTGCGTGGTGTTGAGTTTATTATTTCAAAAGGGGGACACCAGCGTCAAAACGAACCCACTATTGATACAAAAGATGATGGTCCGACACGAGAACTCCCATTTCAAACCTCGTTTATTAATAAAGAAGATAATTTAAACCCTCGGTACACGTTTTCAACGTTTGTTGTTGGTTCTTTTAATCAATTAGCTTACTCTGCAGCGCAAGCGGTTGTTGCGCGTCCTGGTGCCTCGTATAATCCTTTCTTTGTGTATGGTAGTACAGGGCTCGGTAAGACACACCTCATCCAGTCAATAGGGAATATGATAAAAGAAAAACATCCGGATAAGAAAATCTACTACACCACCCTTGAAAAATTCTCTTTCGATCTCGTAAATGCACTTCAAGCAAGTAAAGGAAGTACGTTTAAGGAAAAATATCACAAATATGACGTTATTGTGATGGATGATATCCAATTTATTACCGGTAAACAAAAAACCCAAGAAGAATTATTTCATTTATTTAATACTTTTTATGATTCAAATAAACAAATCATCTTTTCTTCTGATAAACACCCGAATCATATCCAAGGATTAGAGGACCGTATGCGTTCACGTCTTGGGGCGGGTATGATTATTGACATTAATGAACCTGAATATGAGTCAAAGGTGGCTATTATTCGTTCAAAACTCGAAGAACAGGGGATTACCCTTCAAAATGAACTAATTGATTTTCTTGCATCATCGGTACACGGGAGTATTCGTGAGCTTGAGGGAAGTTTGAATGCAATTATGTTCCAAGTAAAACAAAAACAACGAGAACTCACCCTTATTGAGGTTAAAAACCTTGTAAAAAACAATTTAAAACCAAAAAAGAATGTCTCTATTAAGGATGTCGTTAAAATAATCGCTGATTACTATAATGTGGATGAGAATATTATCTATGAAAAGACACGTCGAAAAGAGATAGTGCACGCACGCCAAATGATTATGTACATCCTTCGAGAAGACTTTAATGTGTCTTATCCATTAATAGGACAGAAACTTGGAGGGAAGGACCACACAACTGTTATTCACTCTTTTTTAAAAATTAAAGAAGATTTAAAAAAGAACCAAGAAACAGTTACAGATCTTGAACAACTCAGGTTATTGTTTAAATAACTGTGGATATGTTTGTTAATAAATAATGAAAAACACCTGTATGACTAAAAATAATATTGTTAATAACATCTCTAATATACATACTAGTCACCATGTGGTGGGGATTGTGGTGAAAGAAAATAATTACTTTGTGTATTTATTTCAACTATATAAGCCTTTATTAATAAGAGTATTTTAAGTTTATCCACATATCAACAGTACTAATAGTTATAATAAATTTTTATATATGAATATAGAATGCAGCGTCGAACAACTTAAAACAGTGATACAAAACGCAGAACGGTGTACAAGTAAAAATGCAACCCTCCCTGCATTACAGGCTATTCTATTGGTTGCACGAAATAAAAGTCTTACTATAAAAGCAACTAATCTTAGTATTGGGGTTGAGTATAGTATTCCCGCAAAAATAAACACAGAAGGTGTTGTAGCTCTCCCTGGTGTAGTATTTGCAAATATAATAAATACCATACGAGATGGTTCTGTGGTGAATTTAACTGAAAAAGAGCAGACGGTAGTGATTAGTTCAAAAAACACCACTATTCGCGTTAAAACCCTTCCTTATGAAGATTTTCCTACTATTCCTGTAGTGAGTGGTGAATCAGTAGAACTCCCTATTAAGAAGCTTGTAGAAGGTATTAAGGCTGTTGCGTACAGTGCATCACTGTCAGATATTAAACCAGAAATAGCGAGTATTTTCATATATCCAGAAGAAGACGAGCTTGTGTTTGTGGCGACTGACTCATTTCGCCTTGCGGAAAAGCGAATAAAAATAAAAAATGCTCGGGAATGTACTCCTTGTATTATTCCTATTAAAAACTGTATTGAAATAACACGTACTTTTGATGGAATGGATGGAAACATAACCCTTATATTTTCTGAAAATCAACTAACCCTACAAACTACAGGTATTACAATGTCCTCAAGAGTTATTAACGGATCATTTCCTGATTACAAACAAATCATTCCAAAAACAACAAATACAGAAATTATTATTTTAAAACAAGATCTATTAAACACTGTAAAAATGGCAACTATTTTTACTGATAAATTTAATCAAATACAATTTTCTTGTGATCCACAAGAAAAAAAGGTAACATTTGAAACAAAAAACGCCGACATAGGTGAACATATAACATCAATAGACGCAGTAATTAAAGGAGTTCCTATAGAAGTAAATTTTAATTTCAAATATATTTTTGATTGTCTCACTACACTTGGTGAAGATAGTATTTCTCTTTCATTCACTGAAGCACATAAACCATGCATTATTCGTCCAATAGGGAATACAAGCTTCTTGTATCTTTTAATGCCGATGAATAGATAATATATGAATATAGGTTCTTATTTAGAAAGTATACGAAAGAAAATAAATGAAAAATATGCATATAAAGATATAGTGGTTGCTGTTATTTTACAAACAACAGGAGTATCTCTTGTTCGAGATGTGGTAAAACATAAACACGACATTCTTCATATAGAAGCACACCCTCTTATAAAAGCAGAAATTATTTTACAAAAGGAAAAAATTCTAAAAACACTCCACACCCAAGGAGTTACCTATAAAGATATTAAATGAACGAACCCCAATGTGAGCATCGAGTTATTTGAGAATAAAAAAAATGAGCCACGTGGCTCATTTTTTTATTTAATTAATTTGTATAGTTTTGGATATCTCTTTTTTATTAAAGACTTCATCACTTACTACTACTCGGATGACGGCAGTACCTGTATTTGTTGTGGTAAGTGGATAAGAAAACAAATCATTTTTATTATACATAGTTCCTATATATGTATTTCCTAAATACACTTCTGCTTTTTTAAATTCATAATGTCCTGTGTAGGTAATACCAAAAGAAAGGGTTTGATTTGTTGTGTATGTTGTTTGAGGAAGAGAAATAGAAACTGATGGAATATTATTTTCTGTGTGGACATCGTCTAATGCTGTTGGTTTATCTATTGTTAAACTTGGGTAATTTTGTTTGTTTTTATTCCACCAATCTTGAGCAGATGTCTCAAAATGGGAATACTCCGAATCCTTACTCGGGTTTTCTGGAATAGGGCCACGAGGATCATTTTTATTCACCCAATGTAAAATATCATGTACGTTTGGAATCCAAATTTCTTTTTTTGTTTCCGGTGGAGTAAGGTTTGTCGCTAATTTACCACTAATTGTATCAATTGCGAATGTCTCTCCTCCTTGCCAAATACCACGAAGGATAGGTTTTAATTCATCACCATCATCAATAACAGGAGGTATGAATGAATTTTTAGGTAAAGATGCAATAGCAAGTCGCATGTACTCATTCCAAAGTGGTCCCGAAATCGCAGACCCTTTTTTCATTGGTGTATTATCATTATTTCCTGTCCATACACCAACAGTGATATCAGGGGAGTACCCCATAACCCACGCGTCTTTGTTATTGTTTGTGGTACCTGTTTTACCAGCAACAGATGCATTGTCGCCAAAATAGAAAAATGAATGCGATCCAAACAATGGTGCTCGAGCGGTGTTGTCAGAAAGAATGTCTGAAATTTGACGTGCAATATTTGGGTCTATTGCTTGATAAGAAGCATCTTTAAATTCTTCAAGTTTTACATTGCCACCATCCTCGATAGATAAAATACCCGTTGCTGGGTTTCGTATTCCATCATTTGCAAATACACTATACGCGCTTGTCATTTCAAGGAGACTTACTTCACCACCTCCGAGTACAAGAGTGAGGCCGTATTGGTCTGCATTAGTAAGAGAGGTGATACCAAGTGTTTTCGCTGTTTTAAGAGAATCTTGGATACCACTTAGGTAGAGTAATTTAACCGCAGGAATGTTTCGGGATTGCGCGAGTGCGTTGCGAAGATTTATTGGTCCTACAAATTTTCCATCATAATCGTCTGGCATATAACACTTAGATTGACTTGTTGAAACCGCGCGTCCATATGCATCACACCCAGCGTTAAATTCTGTTTTAGTATCAAATAAGACAGTATTTGGTGTGTATCCTTTCATAAAACTTGTTGCATACACAAATGGCTTAAATGAAGATCCTGGCTGACGAAGAGCAGTTGCTACATTGAAATTACCATCAATTTCTTTATCAAAATAATCACGTGACCCAACCATAGAAAGAATCTGTCCTGTTTTTGGGTCTATGGCAACAAGTGCGGTATTTTCTGCATTCCAATCTTTTTCATTTTGAAGCGCATACTTTTTTGCCATCCCCTCCGCTTGTTCTTGGAGTTTCCAATCGAGGGTAGTGATAACTTTCAATCCACCATTTTCGACAACATCTTCCCCGTATGTATCTACTAGTTGCTCTTTAATAAAAAATACAAAATGAGGTGCTTTTATACCCTTTGGTTCTTGTGGTAAAAAGACAATTTGTACTTCTTTTGCTGTATCGTACTCAGTTTGAGTAATAAGATTATTTTCGAGAGCTTTGCTTAGCACAAGATTTTTACGAGCGTCTAACGCTTTTACATTTTTACCGTAGGGAGAAAAATAGGTCGGTGCTTGAGGAATTGCCGCTAAATATGCAGCTTCAGGAAGTGTTAAGTCAATTGGTTTTTTACCAAAAAATGAAATTGATGCTTCTTGGATACCGTAAATATTTCCTCCATATGGTGCCTCGTTTAAGTAGTATTCAAGAATTTGGTCTTTATTCAGCATTTTTTCAAGTTTGGTCGCGAGCACAATTTCTTTTATTTTTCTCGTAATTGTTTTTTCTTGAGTAAGAAGTGTGTTTTTTACGATTTGTTGAGTTATCGTTGATCCTCCTTGTGATGATTTTCCTGTTAACACATCAACTAACAAAGCTCGAAACAATGAGGAGATACGTATTCCTTTATGGTTATAAAAACTCGCATCCTCGATGGCAATTGTTGATTTTTTTATATTGTCGCCCATGTCCGCAAAGGGGATTACGGTTCGGCGAATGTCTTTATGAATATCATAAAGGAGTATTTCACCAGTGCGATCGTATATTTTGGTAGAGCGCGCAATTTTACGCTCTTCAAATGCAGATAAATCTGGGAGTCTTATGGTACTGATATAGATAACCACAACTGCACCGACGAGCATAGCAACTGATGCCCCAATAAGGAGTATGGTGCGCCAGAGATGTGGTTGTTCTTTTGTGTGATGGGGATGTTTTATGTGATGAGTAGTCATATTTGTTCATAGTACCACACCTATTTATGATTTTTGGTAAAAATGGTAGAGTTGTTGCATGAATAAGGAAGCGCAAATAAACGAACTACTTACCCGTGGCGTCGAGGAAATTTTTATCAAAGAACACCTCGAGAAAGAATTGTTAGGAGATAAAATCCTTCGTATAAAACACGGTATTGATCCAACGGGACCAAAAATACATCTTGGTCGTGCTAGTGTGTTGCGTAAACTAAAGGAATTTCAAGATTTAGGACACCAGATTGTGCTCATTATTGGCGACTTTACTGCAAGAATTGGAGATCCTTCAGATAAGTTAGAAAAAAGACCTCAACTAAGTGTTGAACAGATTAAGGAAAATGCAAAAAATTATATTGATCAGATAGGTAAGATTATAGATATTTCAAAAACCGAAATACATTACAACACGGAGTGGCTCTCCAAAATGGATTTTATTGAAACAGCACAACTTATGGATTGTTTTACTGTTCAACAAATGTCTCACCGTAGAAATTTCAGAGAACGATTAGATAAAGGGGAGGATGTGTTTGTTGTTGAGTTTATGTACCCAGCACTTCAAGGATACGATAGCTTGATGATAAATGCGGATGTTGAAATTGGTGGCTTTGATCAACTATTCAATCTTAAAGCGGGACGCACTGTTCAACGGAAATTTAATAAACCAGAACAAGATATTATGACCTGCACCATGCTTGAGGGTACCGATGGAAGAAAAATGTCTACGTCGTGGGGTAATGTGGTTACTATTATTGATGAACCAAATGATATGTTCGGCAAGATCATGGCAGTTCGTGATGATTTAATGATAAAGTACTTCACCCTTTGCACTGATGTGTCCACACAAGAAATAAAAGAAATCGAAGAATCATTAGTGCTCCCACAAACTAATCCGCGTGATATAAAAATACGTCTCGGAAAAGAAATCGTTACTATCTATCATGGGTCAGATGCTGCGCAAAAAGCAGAGCAAAATTTTAAAGATACATTCAGTGGTGGCGGCATTCCAGAAAACATTAAAGAAGTGAAGGTGGAGACAGGTGTACTACTTGCTGATGTGTTACTTGGTGAGGGATTAGTAGTATCTAAGGCTGCATTCCGAAGATTGGTTGATGGCAACGGTGTTCACAATCTCGCAGATGATTCCGTAATTTTAGATCCGTACTTCAAAATAGAACAAGAAATCATCCTTCGTATCGGGAAGAAAGAATTTATAAAGATAATTGTGAAATAGTAGCAGGGAACTGGTAGCAAGTAGCAAGGTAAACAAAAAAGGATTTGGCAAAGCCAAATCCTTTTTTGTTATGTTCGGAACCTTGCTACTTGCTACCAGTCCCTTGTTCCTTGTGTAGCTACGACCATTGGTCAAGATTTTCTTCCTCAGGCATGAAATCCTCAAGGGGGTTATCAACTTCTTCTGCGGGGATGTCTCCTAGAAGTGGATCTGCAATTGCGAGTGGATCGGGGATGACCGGTTCCACTTCATCAAACACATCATCACCAAGCGTCATAGTGCTCAATTCATCACTATTTTTTTCTTCTTCGTCACTCATTTTTATATTTGAAATTACCTAAATTATTAATGATTATAGAGTTGTAACAAAAATACTTTTTTTGTGCAAGTTTTCAGCGCTTCTGTTGTGGATATCCAACGTTGCATGAGTGGGTGATAGCTACTGCAATTGCATCCATCTCGTCATCTTGGAGTACTTCTTTTACCATAAATACCAGTTTTGGCACAAGTTTTATCACCGCAGTCTTATCCGCATTACCATATCCCGTCACTGCGAGTTTGATTTGATTGGGCGCGTATTCAGCCACTGCCATACCAGATTGTGCACAAGCGGCCAAGATAACGCCGCGCGCCTCACCAACTGCGAGTGCTGTTTTTTTATTGGTGGTAAAAAATAATTTTTCTATCGCAATAGCATCTGGTTTATATTCTATAATCATTGCGCGTATTTTTTCAGCCACCAAATGAAGTCGTTCTGCGTGGGGAAGTGTTTTACTTGTTTTAAAACATTCAGAAAATACCACCGTTTCTTTCGGAGATGTTTTTTCAAGTATTGCAATTCCTAATCGATCATATCCAGGGTCTATTCCTAAAATTCTCATGGTAAGTAGATAGTACAACATTTGACAAAGAATACACAAAGCATACAATCACAAAAAACTAAAACAAAATAATATGAAACCAATCAATCACTTTCCGACTATTTGGGCGATCAGAGGCACACTTCTCACTATCTTTGTACATATCATGTACACCATGGTACATAGACCCGCTCCAGTAATTCACATTGCTTCTTATAATTTACTTAATTATGGACTTTCGTTTACAACTCCAGAAATCACTATTCCAGCGTGGGTAGACATAGTACTTGCAGGCCCAGTATTTGGAGCGATGATAATGTCACTGTTTTGTTTTATTTGGCAGGTAGGTGAATTGTTTGGTAAGAACGGAGAAATTATCTTTCGGCAGCTAGATAGTTGTTTTCTTGAAGAGATACTTTTTAATACACAAAAAAAAGAATCCTCGTTAGAAAAAATAACAAGCATAGGCATGGCGATAATTGCGCTTGTTTCCATGGTGAGTGCGCTGTATTTTATCTTCAATTTTTTGCAATTACCAATGACCGAGCATCTCCTCCTTATTATCCTTGGGCCACTAACTGTTTTCTTTTTTCTTCACCTTATTTTGTTTACTTTTTTTATATTCGGCAGAATTATAAAAATGATAAACACATCATCTGTTGTAGAAATTTTCTGTAAAATATTTGGGTTGAAAATTCCACGATGGGCAGAGTATAGTAACGGGTTTCATGATTAAACCAAAACAAAATCCCCCAAGCTAGGCTTAGGGGATTTTTATATTGCGTTTACAAAAATTTCATCGACTTCGTCATTTTCTTCAAGTTCGTCAATAAGCGCATGTAGTTTTTCACCGTCTGCTTCTGTGATCTCTACTGTTTGTGCTGGCGCCCATCCTTCATGTGATTTGGTAAATGCCCAACTTGCCGCACCGATAGCAGCGAGTGCACATTCATGTAAATCAAGAATATGTTTTATTTCCTGTGCTGCTTTGTTTCTATTACTCGTGATTGATTCAATAATCATTGCGACGCCGCCTGGGCCGTACGCTTCATAGGTGATGCGTTCCATTGCCTCACCTGGTTCTGTTGCGCGTTTGATTGCTCGATCAATATTATCCTTTGGCATATCCACCGTCCGTGCGCGATCAATGAGTGCGCGGAGCGTAGGGGAGTTCACGTCACCATGGACACGCTTTGCTTCCATAGTAATAGCTCGTGCAAGTTTGCCGAATATCTTGCTCGTCTTGCCGTCTTTCGCGGCTTTCTTTACTTCAGTTTTCGCCCATTTGGAGTGTCCCATAGCTAGTAAGTAGATAGTAGTAAGTAGTAAGTAGAAAAGCAAGCGAGTTGACTATTTATGATGATGAATAACAAAAAAACCGGTTAGCAGCCGGTTTTTTATATTTTAAATATTATTTTCTTTCCATTCCTAAATAAAAAACTATTCGAATAGTTTTTTATCGGACGCGTCAAAACCAAGATGCTCATACGCCTTTTTAGTAGCAGTTCTTCCTCTTGGTGTCCGCTCAAGAAATCCTTGCTGGATGAGGTAGGGTTCGATCACTTCTTCAATCGTTGCTTCTTCTTCAGAAGTTGCGGCAGCAAGCGTTCCCAAACCAACAGGACCACCTTTGAATTTCTCGATCAGTGTTTGTAAGGTGATGCGGTCAACTTCCGATAGGCCTGTTTCATCAATACCAAGAAGGGAGAGTGCTAAGAACACTGTTTTTTTATCCAATTCTTTTTTATGCACCTGCGCATAGTCGCGGCAACGTTTCAAAAAGTAGTTCGCGGTACGTGGGGTAAAGCGCGATCGTTTTGCAATTTCAACAAGCGCTTCATCTTCAATACCAATACCCAAAATTTTTGCCGAACGGCGGACAATTTCTTTGATCTCGTCTTCTTTATAATATTCAAGGCGGAATGTGCCACCTGAAAATCTCGAGCGAAGCGGTGCAGAGAGTAATGCGATGCGCGTTGTTGCAGCAATGAGCGTAAACGGTGGTAAATCAAGTTGGATTGTCCGTGCTGACGGGCCTTTACCTAAAATAATATCAAGTACTCCCGACTCCATAGCAGGGTAGAGGATTTCTTCCACCATTTTGTTCAAGCGGTGAATTTCATCGATAAATAAAATATCGCCTGGCGTGAGGTTGGTCAGCACACTTGCTAAGTCGCCAACTTTTTCAATCGCGGGTCCAGATGTTGTTTTGATTTGTCTGCCGGTTTCTTTTGCAATCAAATGCGCAAGGGTTGTTTTTCCAAGCCCTGGTGGGCCATAAAACAAAATATGCTCCGCAGGATGGTTGCGTTCCTTTGCTGCATCCAACAGTATTCGCACATTCTGCTTGATATTGTCTTGGCCGATATAATCATCCCATGCGTCAGGTCTGAGCGATTGGTCGAGATATTTAAGGGAGAAATCTTTGTCCATGTGCGAATTGTACCATGTACTCCGTGTCATCCTGAACTTGATTCAGGATCCAGGCCATGGAAATTAATTTTTAACACATTCCGCTTGGATCCCGGATGAAACTTCGTTGACTCGTGTCCGGGATGACACAAAAAAAGAAAGCCCTTGACTTTTAATTTATATCTGCTATACTGGCTCTAGTTGTGAATAACCTGTGGAGAGAGATTGTAAGCGCCAAATAAGCCTTACAGTCTTTTGTTTTTTAGGAAACGATTTCCCCAGTGTTCCCAACACAAGGATGCTTGACCGCTTGCACGACGTGCGTGCAGCGCTATACTAAGAGTCCTGTTCATTCTTTCCTAATTAAAGAGTACATAAATCTCTAAGCAATCAGAATTTATTCTATATGCTTTCCGACAAGACGTTCTGGTTTCGACTGGGACTATCATGGACGACTGGATTACATGCAACACGCAAGTGATGCATGGATTGTTTAGAGATTTATGTCCTTTTTTAAAACAACATAGACAAAGAGCTTCTCTTAAGCAACACAATCAATCGATTACGGCTACAGAATTTTGATGCTGATTGTGCGATGACCCTTGCTCATAGTTTCCCCGATCGATTTTGCGCGTTAGAGTTATTCGGGAAATACTGATTAATTAATTGCTTCGAGAGTTGCATGGGTCGTCAAACGGCATTTTCTGAAAAGAAAATGCTGTTTTTTTATTATGCACACGTTTTGTGTCATGCAGGCGTTCGGCCGGGACCCAGGCTAATTTCAGACGAGCGAAAAGCCTGGTTTCCGGGTCATACTTCGCGGACTCGTGTCCGGAATGACACAAAAAGATAATTAGTCTTCCAACAAATCAACTGATGTTCGCAATTCTGCAAGCGAGGTAACACCTTTTAATACTTTAATAATGCCATCTTCTTTCATATCAAAAATATGTTGTTTCTCAGCAATTTTTTTGATCTCACGCTCACTTGGATTTTCATCGGTTACTTTTTCTATGTCGGCATCGGTTTTAATAATTTCATAAACACCAATACGTCCTTTAAATCCGGTGTTGTTGCATTTCTCGCAACCGACAGGTTCATAGACATTGAGTACCTGGTCAGGGGTGATGCCTTCTTTCGTGAAGTCTTTTCCTTCTTCTATGCCTGATCGAATAATATTGCGAACCAGTTTTTCATCCTCGCCTGCGAGCACTGCTTGTTTTTTACACGCTACACAAAGTACACGTACCAGTCGTTGTGCAATAGAGAGGGTGAGTGCAGAACTGATAATTTTTGGATTTACATTCAACTGAATAAGGCGGGGAATGACCCCAGCAGCATTATTGGTGTGGAGCGTTGAAAACACCAAGTGTCCCGTGAGTGCCGCATCGATTGCAGTTTGCGCAGTCTCCGCGTCGCGGATTTCACCGATCATAATGACATCCGGATCTTGGCGAAGCGCCGCACGAAGCCCTGAGAGGAAGTCATAGTTTTTATCATGCTCCACTTGGGTTTGGGTAATACCACCAAGGTGATATTCGATAGGATCTTCAATGGTGATAATTTTTAATTCTGGATTATAGAGTTTGCGCAAAAAAGCATAGAGGGTTGTTGTTTTTCCGGAACCCGTCGGGCCAGTCGTCAAAATAAGTCCGTTTGGTTTTGCAATTTCTCCCATCGTTACCTCAAACAATTTTTTATCCATACCCATATCTTCCAATTTCACTTGCGTTTGTCGCGGATCAAGCAAGCGCATCACGATTGATTCGCCGTATGCACCAGGAATAAATGAGACGCGGATATTTATTTCTACCTTGTCCAAGAAAATACTGAAACGTCCATCTTGAGCACTATTGGTGATAGTGAGCTTTAACCCCGAGAGCAATTTAATACGCGAAACAAGTTGTTTATAGAGCTCGCTTTTCATGAACATAATATCTTGCAAGAGTCCATCGATACGATAGCGTAAACGCACACGGTCTTCTTCGAGCTCAATATGCACATCGGATGCTTTGGTCGTTATTGCACCCGCGAGAATTGCTTCCATAATACGCGATACGTTTCCAGATCCTCCGGTGAGCTTTTCGATAACCGTCGGCACGTCGTGAATGTTTTTTATATCCGCAGAGAGCTTTGCAAGTGTTTCTCCCTCAACATCGAAACTCCCGCGCTTAGAGACAGATGCAGACGAAAGATCATCATAAAAGGTCCATGCATGTTCGAGTGATTTTTGAGATACCATTACCAGTGACACTGTGTACCCTTTACTCTTAAGAAGGGTAATAGCAGTTTTTGTCACCTCTATTTCAGGAGAAAGGACAGCAACAACAAGCTCTTTACCGACGAGTTTGATAAGCGCAATTTTTGCTGATTGGACATCGGTGCGAGACATGAGCCGAAGAGCATCTGGCTCAATTGTTTGGGTGATGAGATTTGCGTAGGGAAGATTAAATCTCGTCGTTGCCAATAGTTGGACCACGTCTTCCTCTTCTTTGACATTTAAGTCCTTTAATTGGCGATTTTGCTCATCTTCATCGAAGGTAATCATCCCGATTAGAAGCAAGTCGCAGTCAATAGACTGAAACTACGCAATGTTATAAGAGTTGTAATTTCGACGTTTATATAAAGAGTGTTCATGGTGATTTTTGACTGCGGCTTCTAACGGGACAAGTGCCCTAATTTTATCATGGAAACAGGTAAAATAGCCTTATAAATAGGGGATATATAGGTATTGACATTATGGGTAATATATGATAAGATATAAGGGAATCAAAAATCACAAAACAATAAACAAAAACGATGAAAACAATCATACTGAGTGCCCTTTTCATGGCGGTGTTCATGGGAAGTGGAGCGAATGCTCAACAACCAGTGTTAGGAGATGCTTTTTTTGCAAAATACGATCAGAGTGCGCAAGCGCTCGTTGATCAATATGGAGCAGAGAAAATTATCACCGCTTATTTGAACGGAGGTACTTATGCTAAGTACTGGAGAATTTCACAAGATAATCTTGCAGTACAGGTTAATAAGGTAAGATTAATTGCGGAAGAAAGAGGGTTTTCAAGTCGTGTTACTGGTCCTGAAAATGCAAGCGACATGTTTGCTGAAGGTGGTAATTATGGCACTGAGACCGTTGCCCAGCTCAAGAAAAGAGGGTTTAAATCTCTAATGATCGGCAGAATGCTTAATGGCAAAGTCGATTTTTACGAACAACAACTTTCAAAACTTGCTGACAATATTGAATTTGGCGGCCTTTATGATGCAAATAGTGCATACTTTTTTCCTTTAATTAAAAAAGGAATTCAAGGTTCACATGATGAATGTTGTCTAAATCTTTGTTATCCGGTGTATACAGAAGAAGATGATTCTTATGTTGATCAAGGTGGTGATGGAGGTGGAGACGATGGTTACACCTACAAAACTACTCGTGGTAGTAATGGTGATATAACTGTTGATGTTGATATCGATATGAGTAATTTCGGTAATTCAGATCAGTCGCAAGAGCAAGAACAGGAACAAACTGCTCCTGCACCTGCTCCACAACAACAAGGTTCAGGATTTGTTCCGGCTCAGATTTCGTACCAAGAAGTGCCGATGCCGATGAATCAGCCTATAAATTACAATCCTGCTCCTCAGGTAAATTACGGAAACAATGCTGGCTGTTGCAATAACAAGCCAAATGCAGTTGAAGTAATTGATTTGTTTGTTGATGTTGCTACTCTCGGTGTCGGCATCTATGG
>CALRCO010000008.1 GCA_943354645.1 Candidatus Nomurabacteria bacterium
CTGAAACCCCAAACAAATTCACGCGGCGTTCGATAACATCGCGAACAGAGTCCATCGCCGTGCGCACATCTGTATCGGCAACTTTTGAGACATCTGCGCGATAGACGAGATGTGTCCCCCCTTTCAAATCAAGTCCCAAGTGAAATGCATGGGATTTTGTAGAAATTACTTTTGGAATATGTGCAATCGTAATTCCTGGCTCAGATGAATAGACAAAATAGGCAACAAAGATTCCCGCGAGTAAGATAAGACATGCAATAATTCGAGTTTTAATCATGTGACAGAAAAATAATAGTAAATCGGACTAATGGGAGCATTGTACTTGAAAGAGTGCTTATTTACAAGCGCACCTCTGTCTGTCCATGATTGTTAAAAACCCTTATATAATATAGCCCAAAAGCAATTCCCGCACCGAGTACATACCCACCCAAAATATCTATCGGGGTATGCACGCCAGCAACAATACGAGCACCACCAACAAGAATAATGACAATAAAAGAAAGCACAGAAAGTCTTCGGTCATGCAAGGCAGATGCGGCGCCGAGCGCCATCATGCAAGCAGCATGGCCGGATGGAAATGAAAAACCCGTGACAGAGAAAAGTGTCGTAACGTGCTGAAGTGCGAGAAATGGACGCGGGTATGCAAAAAATAATTTAGCAATAGGGGCACTAGTATAGGCAATGATACCGGAGAGACTTACAAATAATAGGTCATTGGCAACGGCACCAACAAATGGTCGCTTGTCTTCTCTTTTTTCTACAATACCTCGTGCGAAATAGGCAAAAAGAAAAAGAACATATAACGCGGGCAGGATGGTCGCGCAAAATGAGATAAAAAAATCAAGTGCCGGAAATTTCCCCGCAAAGCTGTTAAAAAAAAGAAAGAGTGAGTTGTTGAGGGAGGAGATCATGGTGATTATTGTATCATTATTTTTCCTGTGTCGTCCCGGACACGTCCGCCAGCTGGCGGACCGCGAAGTATGATCCGGGATCCAGGCTCTATATCCCCTCCACCTCGCAAAGTCTCGGCACCTCCCCTTTTATAAAAGGAGAGGAAATCAGATTAGCCTGGGTACCGGCCTCCGCCGGTATGACACAAAAGACAAAAGCTAAATTCCCAGGAATTCGTTGCGCATATCTTCTTGATGCGCCGTGCGGGCATGTTTGCGAGCACTCATGAGAATACCCAGAGCAATAAAGAGCATGATCATGTGCGAGCCACCGTAACTCATAAATGGTAACGTAATTCCCGTCACCGGCATGAGACCAATATTCATACCGATATTGATCAGTAAATGACTCGCGATAAGAATGGCAAATCCCATCGAAAATAATATTTCAAAGTTCGTAGCACCAAAACGCGCGACGCGCAAAATCCGCCACAGCACAATGCCGTAAAGAATAAATAGAATAAGTGCACCGATAAATCCCCACTCTTCTGCAAATGCGGCAAATATAAAATCTGTCTGATATTCCGGCAAGAATTGAAGTCGGGACTGGGTGCCGAAGCCAATTCCCTTCCCGATAAATTGCCCGGAGCCGACGGCGATAGTGGATTGATACGCGTTGTAGCCCGTGCCGCGAATATCACTCATGGGATGAATAAAATTTAAAATGCGCGCTTTCTGATACGGATGAAAGACGAAAAACCACAAGGTTAAAAAAGCGAGAATTCCTGTGCCAAATACAATGAGAATGTGTTTTTTTGAAATACCCGAGACAAGTACCATACCGAACCACACCAAGAAAATAATGATTGCTGAGCCAAAGTCTGGCTGCAAAAAGACGAGAAAAAACGGAATAAATGCATACAACGCTGACACAAAGATGTGTCTAGAGTGTTTGATCTCCACATGCCGCCGTGAAAAATATTTTGCGAGCATCAGCACCACGACAAGCTTCATGATGTCGGACGGTTGAAATGAAAATCCGCCAAAATCAAACCAGCTTTGTGCGCCATTGGATACGTGCCCGAGCACGAAAAGGACCGCAAGTAATAGAATAGAAAATAAATAAACACCCACCAATACGCCTGTCCGTTTCCAGAAACGAATATCAATTTGTGATATAAATAAAAAAATTCCGAAACTTATCGATATCCAGATGAGCTGCTTTGTAAAAAACGCTGTTGTCGTCAGACTTGAAAATGAGTGCATCGTCACGAGTCCGAATATAAGAATTGGCAAAATTGCGGCAAGTAATACCCAATCGATATTGCTGAATTGTTTACTGAGTGTCGGCGTTTGCATAAGGACAGTATTAGCGAGTTAGCGTAAAGGGATTGACGCGCGGCAAGACATCTTTGACGCCAATCGGCATTGTAAATGGTCTTGGCCAGGTGAAAAATACCGTCGCACTCTTATTTGCATCAAGGGAATCTATATACGTCTCACTCGCACCAACAAGCGTACTTGCCGTGTCATAGAGCATTGCAGACACTGGCACATGCGTCAGCGTATAGAGAGAATTATTTGTAATTCGTGCCGTAAGTCGAGGTGTATCGCCGCCGGCAAATTCAATATTGCTGACATTCATAGATAACCCTTGTGATACTTGCGGTGGTGTATACCAATCACCTTGATTGGTAATCGTCATTGATGCGAATTTTGGTACCTTTCCATTCACTTCAAACCCGCCGACAAAAATCGGCATACGCGTAAGTGCGGGAATAAAAATGGTATTTGATTTTGATGCGATGAGTGTATTCGTCTCACCATAGAGCGACATCGTATATGCAAAATTTGGGGACGCAAGTGCATTTCTGTTTTCAATCATAGAAACTGCGCTCCATACTTTGTCGGTAACTTGGAGTGGTCGCGTCCACATCACTTGCAGTGGGGTCACATCCGCAATGCACATGCGCGCACATTTGCCGCCGCAGTCCACACCGCGTTCGCCGCCATTTTTGCGACCGTCCATGCATGTCGGTGTTGGGAAAATAGTGCTCCAAAAAAGAAGTAATATAATGCCAAGAATAAGCGCCCCAGCGCCCACCATGTAGAAAAATTTTCTTCGCATGCGCCATCCGGATAATGCGCCTTGGTTGAACATGAGAATAGTATAGCAGAAAAATAAAAACAGCTCCCGATTGTGGGAGCTGTTGTGTAAAATATTTTTTCTTAATAAACTTCAATTTTTTGATTAACCTCCGGCATTAAAAACACAATAAAAGGTCTCCCCTCTGGTATTGGTATATTTAAATCTTTCATAATACCATCTTCAAGTTCTTTTAATCTTGAACGCCACCCTATATTTCTATAAATAGGCAGTTCTCTGTATTCTTCATACACATACATTTTTACAAGATCAATGACACTTGATCTTTCCCACCCCCATTCTGAATATGGTTTGTTGTCTTCTGTACTTTTGTGGATTATTCCACAGTTTTTAAGTTCAAGATAATCACATAAAATACATTTTTTGACTGTTTTCCAATTAAAATTTTGTATTGTGTACTTTTTCAATACATGGAGACAAGGAATTTTATTTATTTCTTTTGGTAAAAAAATTATTCTCTCCTCTGATGTTTTCTCTTTTACATCTAAATTTTTACCTGAAAAATTCAGAAATTTTTTAAGTATATTTTTCATTTTTTAATTTTTATTTGAAAGAACTATATCATAATTATTTTTATCCGTCAACAAGCAAAACCACCTCAGAAATTCCAAGGTGGTTTGAATATTAATTTTAATTAAGTTTAATGAACAGGTTTCAATTTAAGAATTCTGAGCGAGACAAAGTAGTAATTAATAAATCCCCACCCTGCTCCCACTATCATACCAATAAGCATGTTGTTGAAATACATACCAACAGCTCCGCCAACCATTGAATCAACGCCAACAAGGAATCGGAGGTCAGAGTGAACCAACTTGAAAAACTTCCAAAGAAACTTTCCTGTGAACACAACTCCTACCTTTACTACTTTTAATATTGTCGGTACATTGATAACAATAAACCTTACAATTATAAAAGACATAATCGGCATACAAAAAATCATCAGTAAAACCATAAAAAATTTATTCCTTTGAGCAAATTCAGAAATTCCCTTTACACCAGATATTTCACTTACGCTTTTTTCTGATTTTTTCTTTGTATAACAATCAAATATTAAGAATAAATTGAAAAGGCAACAAAATGAGATAAACGCTCCAATGGTAATAATCAGAAACATCACCGGTGCAGTATCAGAAATACCTAACAATTCATTTTCACTCCCAAGAGAAAACCCCCGAATGAAAAAGAAAAAAGATGCAACGGGAATACCTATTACTCCAATAATGGCTAATGCAGTATTTATTACTCTTTTTGTAATTTTTACTAAATTACCAAAAATCTCATTAAAAGATATTTTGTTAATTTCGATAGAAGCATATTTCCACGCCACAGGAATTGCTTTGAGTATTCCTTTGAAATCATAGCTAAAATAACCTACGACTCCACCGATGAGCAAGCCGAGTATCCAGAACATTCCGAAATGCACAGCAAGCATTGAACCGATCCCTGAGCCGATGGCGCAAGCAACCGCAACTGATAACGCTTTGTTTTTCATGAGTTTTATTTGTTTTTAAAATTGTTTGTTGACATCATAACAAAATAATATTGTTTTGTCAACCAGCAAAAAACACCTTATTTATAAGGTGTTTTTTGCTTTCAAGTGCTTAGTGTTGGCGACAACCTACTTTTCCCAAAATATTGAGTATCATCGGCTCGTGAGGTCTTAACTTCTTTGTTCGGAATGTAAAAGGTGTTTCCCCTCCGACAAATCACCAACACCAAACACTCGAACGTGTTTTGGCGTCATTATTAAAGAAAGAGTAAATGGTACAAAAGTTATCAAGTTGAAAGTTATCAAGTTATAAAGAAAATACAAATGCATTTCACTTTATGACTTTACAAACTTTATGGACTTTATAACTGAATTATTTAAGACTGTACAGCATTGCTTGCGCAATTTGTATACGTCATTTTCACAGTTCCTAATAGGAATCGGGCAATTAGTACGTCTCGGCTGAGTACATTACTGTACGTACACCTAACGCCTATCAACGTAATCATCTCTTACGGCCCTCAAACGATATCTAATCTTGAAGGTGGCTTCCCTCTTAGATGCTTTCAGAGGTTATCCATTCCCGACGTAGCTACCCTGCGGTCTATTTGGCAATAGAGCAGGTACACCAGAGGTCAGTTCACTCCGGTCCTCTCGTACTAGGAGCGAGTCTTCTCAAATATCAACGCCTGCAGTAGATAGGAGACCAACCTGTCTCACGCAATGGGACAGCTTATAGCTTTTAGCTTCTAGCTGCTAGTTCTAAATCTACGTTAGAACTCTTGGATTACTCCAAGGATCGGACTGTAACATCATCTTTTAATAAAACTAAGTCCCTCGATAAACTCGGGATCTTCGCTTCGCTTCGAGATGGCTAACATTCAGTCTCTACGGCTGATAAATAAATTTATCTTGCCTCGGTATTGTCCTTCATTTGCATGAATAGGATTTCACCGAAATTAGTTAGCTGTACACACAATATTGCTACTGTGTGCCGCCGTGTGTGCACTACTGTGCACGTGGTTGTTCATCAGACTTTTGCGCAAATAAATTTGCGCATTATATAACAGATTTTTCTTTTTAATAAAAGAAATAAAACTTCGATGGTTCAAACGGGTTGAAAAACTAAACATAAATGTTTCGTCTCTCAACGGTTTGAACCCAGCTCGCGTACCTTTTTAAATGGCGAACAGCCATACCTTTGGGACCTTCTCCAGCCCCAGGATAAGGTGAGCCGACATCGAGGTGCCGAACTCCGCCGTCGATATGAACTCTTAGGCGGAACTAGCCTGTTATCCCCGGAGTAGCTTCTATCCGTTAATCTTCGACCGCATCTAATGCGAATCATCGGTTCACTAGGTTCTGCTTTCGCACCTGCTCGAGATGTACCTCTTACAGTCAAGCCAGCTTGTGCCCTTACACTATCGGCACGATTTCCATTCGCGCCTAGCTGACCTTAATAAACTCCTCCGTTACTTTTTGGGAGGATACCGCCCCAGTCAAACTACCTACCAGATACTGTTTCTGTACGTTTTTGCCGTACGGATTAGAACATGCCTTCAAAAAGAATGGTATTTCACTGTTGAGTATTACAAAACCAAGATCTTGCACATAACCTCTCCCATCTATTCTACGCAGTGTAAAAACATGCTCAATATCAAGCTGTAGTAAAGCTTCCGGGGTCTTTTCGTCTATCTGCAGGTAACCGGCATCTTCACCGGTACTGTATTTTCACCGAGCTGGTCCTCGAGACAGTTCTCCAGTCATTACACCATTCGTGCGCGTCGGAACTTACCCGACAAGGTACTTCGCTCTTCTGTACCTAAACAAGAAGGACTCTATCTTCACCTGTTAAGTTATAAAGTAGAAAGTTATCAAGTTAAAAGTAAATACAAAATGCATCTACTTTATGACTTTAAAAACTTTACGAACTTTCAACTTAGTTTGGGTGCATGGCGCTGGTCTCTCGATAGCCATGATTGGACTCTTACTATATTTCTATAATAAAAGGTAGCTTTTGGTTTGATGTAATTTCACTATTTTAGTCAACAATTTATCTTTTTCTATAATCGGTCCTAGTCCTTCTGGAATCTTCATAAAGAAAATTCCAGAACCTTAGGACCGTTATAGTTACGGCCGACATTCACTAGGGCTTGTATTAACCAGCTTGATATAATCGCACCATCAATAATTAACCTTCTAGCATTGGTCAGGTGTCACCCCCTATACATACTCTTACGAGTTCGCAGGGAGCTGTGTTTTTGATAAACAGTTGCCAGAGATACTTTCGCTGCGGCCACTTTAATAAATTAAAATGGCAAGCCTTATCCCGAAGTTACGGCTGCTTTTTTGCCGAGTTCCTTGAGGACCACTCACTCGTTCGCCTTGGTCTACTCGACCTGATCACCTGTGTCGGTTTGCGGTACGGATTCACATATATTAAGCTTAGAAACTTTTCTGGGAAGCGTGCTTTGTAAAATTGTCAGTGGCGAACCACCAACTTTCCGCTCTGCTTGCATGTTGTCTATTACGACCAGCATCCGGATTTTCCTGGACACCACACTTACTCACGAACTCCAATCCAATAAGGAGCTCTACATACTACCCTCCGTCATCTCATCGCATATATATGAAGTCATGGAATATTAACCATGTGTCCATCAGGTGCGGCTTTCGCCATCCCCTTAGGACCGACTAACCCTGAGCTGATTATCATAGCTCAGGAAACCTTGATCTTTCGGCGGAGGGGGCTCTCACCCCTCTTGCGGTTACTTGTGCCAACATTCTTACTTCGACACGCTCCACGGTGGGTTACCCCTTCCGCTTCAACGCAGAGTCGAATACTCTCCTACCGCTGCTCACATCGCGATGAAAACGATGTTCGAGTAAGTAGTTAGTAGTAAATAGTAAGTAGTGAACACAAAACGGAAATTTCCGATCGTGCCAATCTACTAACTACTAACTACTTCCTACTTACTAAAGCATCGCACCCATTGCGATGTGAACAGCCCTCAATTTCGGTACTACGTTTTAGCCCCGATTATTTGCGGTGCGAAATCTCTTGATGAGTGAGCTGTTACGCTTTCTTTAAATGATGGCTGCTTCTAAGCCAACATCCTCATTGTCGAAGAAATATCACCTCCTTGATTTGCACTTAACGTAGATTTTGGGACCTTAATTTGAGATCTGGGCTGTTTCCCTTTTGACGAGTGGAGCTTCGCCCCCACCGTCTGACTGCTATGTTATAACCTCTGGTATTCGGAGTTTGATAGATGTCGCGAGATTGCTCCCTGTCGAAATCTTCCAGTGCTCTACCCCCAAAGGGATCACATAACGCTAGTCCTAAAACTATTTCGGAGAGAACCAGCTATTACCAAGTTCGATAAGCTTTTCACTCCAACCCACAAGTCATCCGGAGACGTTGAACGATCTATCGGTTCGGTCCTCCATCACTCTTTCGAGCAACTTCAACCTGCTCATGGGTAGCTCACTTGGCTTCGGGTCTGATGAATACTACTTGTCGCGCTATTAACACTTGGTTTCCCTTCGGCTCCAGTCGTTTACAGACCTTAGCCTTGCAGTATGCATCAACTCGTTGGCTCATTCTTCAATAGGCACGCAGTACAGGTCGCAAGCGACCTGATCTACTCCTTGTAAACATATGGTTTCAGATCTATTTCACTCCCTTCTCAGGGTTCTTTTCACCTTTCCCTCACGGTACTTGTTCACTATCGGTTTCTACAGATATTTAGCCTTGCCGGTTAGTTCCGGCAGATTCCTCCAAGCTATTCGTGTCTTGAAGTACTCAAGAATGACAACAAAAAAGAAAAATATATTTCACGTACCGGGCTATCACCGTCTGTGGCTGTGCGTTCCAGCACATTCTGCTATATATTTTTTTTGTAACTTTTCTAGTTAATACTACGTTGTCACCTTACAACCCCGAGCATCACTCGCACATCACAAAATAAATTATGATGCGTGAATGAAGCTCGGTTTGGGCTTCTTCCTTTTCGCTCGCCGCTACTTGGGAAATACATGTTTGTTTCTTTTCCTCCGGGTACTGAAATGTTTTACTTCCCCGGGTGCACCCTTTTTCAAATTCATGAAAAAGTTATTGAGGTTTACTCAATAGGGTTTCCCCATTCGGATATCTTCGGATCGAAGGTTATTAGGCACCTCCCCGAAACTTGTCGCAGCCTATCACGTCCTTCATCGCTCTGTAGAACCAAGGCATCCACCATACGCTCTTAATTTCCTATTAGGAAATGTAAAAACGACATTCGTAAATCTGTTTACGGATTTACGCATCGTTCCTGTACACCGCTGTACAGTCTTTTACCCGCCTACATTTTCTTTCGAAAACATTGGCGGGTTAATAATTCTTTGTTGTTTCGTTGCGTCATATCGCAACAAAACAATTACCTGTGACTATTGCAAAGAGACCCCTTTTGGTAACTTTACAATAATCGATTTACCCTCCTGCATTTTTCCTGTAAAAATGTAGGAGGATTTACTCTTTCTTTAATTGACAATGTTCTGGAATTTCTGAAAACAAAAACCGCCGATTTGGCGGAAAAGAAAACACAAACGTGTTGTTTTTCCGCTTATGTTTTGGTTGGTGTTATTGGCATATTTCAGGTAGGGAGAGTATATACTTTTGGGAATACGAAGTCAAGCTTTTCTCCTATGGCTGGGGATAGCCATAAATCCTTGTAAAATAAGGCCTTTAAACACCCTTCTTGAGTGTCATTCCGGGGCTGCCGTGGCCGCACAGACAGAACCCGGAATCCATAGTTAATTTTTTGTTTGTGTCATCCCGTTGTAGAACGGGAACCAGGCTAAATTTTATTTTTTAATTACAAAATTTCTATCACTTTTTCTCCGCGAAAAAGTAACCAAAAAGCTCTTTCGCTGTGTGTCCGCGTGTGCACTCACGAAACTCGTCCGAGCTAAAACGGCAAACTCGCTTTGCTTAAACAGTGCCGTTTTCCCTTTGGGACGCTCGGACTTGTTTGTTCGTGCGAGCACGCGAACTCAATGCGAAAAACACATTTCGAACAATCAAAAAGCCCTGCGATAAAATCGCAGGACTTTAAAAACATGTTTTTTGTTTTACATTTCTTTTGTGACTTCAAAAAAAGATTCATCAATTGGAGTCAAGATGCACTTACTTTGTCCTGTACCACAATCTTCTCCTTCCCATGAACCGAACCACACGTCATCTGTTTTTTTAATAAAGCGGTAACGAATTTCTGGCCTGCGATCGTAGAATTTTGAAAAGGTAAGTTCTGTTTCTGAAACCTTAAAATTAGTAACTTGGGAATCACCCCATTTGTCATGCATATGTCCGCAAAGAGTTTCTTCTTCAGAGACAACTCCATGATACATTGCGAAAATCATTGCATCTTGTATGGTAACTGCTTCACCAATACCTGGTTTATACCCAATACCATGCGTATGACCAGACTGAAAAATAATTCCTTGAATGGAATAAAGTTGTGTTTTCATTTTTTAAGTTTTAGTTTAATTTGAAAGAACTATACCAGAAATAGCTAGCCAGTCAAGTACATTTTAGAGAAAAAGAAAAGCTCCGCCAATTTTGGGGAGCTTTTTAGATTCAACGCAAAGCGTAGTTTTCCAAGGACAAAACGATTTGTATGTGCACTGAATCAATTGATTGCATGCCATCGATTTCGTACACTATCACATCCGTTTCACTTCCGAAATGTTTAATCGCTGGAATCGTTTCTTCGTAATATTCGCTGATTCGTTTTTTACGACCCTCGGGAGTGGCACTATCAGAACGAGGAGATTTCCCTTTAAGTCGCAACTCCTCGTTGCGCTTAATCATTCGTATATCCATCTCATTATCACTAAGGTTCAGATGAAAGGCAATCATTTTTCTCGGACTAACTTGTCTACATAATTCGAGAAACGCATCTGCTTCTTCTTTTCTACGCGGACCTCCATCAAAAATAATGGGTCCTTGTTCCCACTCATCAAGAAACTTTTGCGTCCAAAACGCACTTGCGAGAAGCCATGATTGCAAGGTTCCCGATGCTTGAATGTCAGCAATTCGTTTTTGATTGCGTTCCGACATTTTCGGGATGCGCTCCCGAAAACGATCACCGGAATCAGAGTAAAAGATGTCCTGCAATCCCGTTACTTTTTTGTAAACATCAACGAGAAGCATTGCCTGTGTCCCTTTACCACATGCCGGTGGACCGACAAAAAAGGTTGCGGGTTCTGTATCGAACACGCGTTTCAAAAGATCTGTATTGTATGCCATATTCAGTTTTGTTTTAGCAAACTATACAGGCAGTTTGGTAATGCGTCAATCAAGCCGATATACAAAAAGCCCTGCGATAAAATCGCAGGGCTTTGAAATTGATGCTTTAAATTTTAAAAACCAATTTTTTGTTTCCCCTCAACTCCAAACAAAGTTTTTAAATTCTCATACCCATCATGACTGGTCATACAACCGTATTCATCATCTTCACAACCCAAAGCAAAGTCCTCATTATTAATATAAAGACTGCAATCTTTAAAATGCACATCTGTAAATCCAAGAGCGGCAAGCAACTCTACTATCTCGCTTTCAATAGCCGTCTCGTTTGTTTCAGCTCCGGAATGTTCGTGCGGATTTAAAGATGTAATTAAAGTAAATAACTTGCCCACTTTTTCTTTGTCAGCTTGCTTTGCTAGTTCTTGTAGGTGTTCTTTCTGGTTATTTTTTTCTTGCGTTTCCTGTTCCCGTTTTATTTTCGCTTCTTGTGTTTCTTTATTCTCTTTCACTTGATTTTCCCACACTTGAAACTCATCAACAAAATCTTCAGCAGGTAGTTTTTCTTCTCCAAGAAAAGTGTTCGGCCTATCTTTATTTTGAAGAGATTCTTGTCGAGATTTTAATCTTTTCTTCTCACCTTTCTCGTTAATAAGCACTATGTCCGTGATCAAACTTTTTCCCGAATTAGACACAGACTTTCGAGTGATAACTTGGCGCTCTGGATTAAGCTCTCCTTTTTCATTTTTAAAATCGTTTTCTTTGTTTTCCATTTTATTAATTTTTACTTTTTGTTTGAAGAAATTATAGCATACTCACTCTATCTAGTCAAGAACCGCTTTTATTCTCCGCACTCCTTGCGACACTGCCTCCTCTTTTACGATTTTGAAGTGGCCGAGCTCTTTGGTATTGGTAACATGCGGGCCGCCGCAGATTTCGAGCGAATATTTATCATCGCCATCCCCCATTTTGTAGACTTTTACTTTTTCGCCGTAGCGATCATCAAACACGCCGAGCGCGCCGCGGTTATGCGCCTCTTCGACAGATACTTCTTCAAAACTTACCGGCAATGCATCGGCAATTTTTTCATTCACAATTGTCTCCACCATTTTCAATTGCTCATCCGTCATTTTTTCCGGATGGGAGAAATCAAAACGCATGCGCTCCGGCGTAATATTCGAACCTTTTTGAAATACATGATTACCCAACACATCGCGAAGCGCTTGCTGAAGCAAGTGCGTTGCGGTGTGATACTTGGTACTCATTTCAGAATGATCCGCCAATCCGCCTTTGAATTTTTGCTCTGCGCCTGCGCGAGAAAGCGCTTGATGCTCTTTCATTTGTGTATCAAATGTTGCGCGGTCGATAGTGATTCCTTTTTCTTTTGCCAATTCTTCCGTGAGTTCGATTGGAAATCCATAACTCGTTGCGAGAGTAAATGCATCAGTTCCTTTTTCAAATTCTTTCATGCCACGCTCAAGCGTTTGTCTGAATTTGCTTTCTTCCTTCTCAATCTCCTCCGTAATCATTCTATAATTCGTTAGAATATTGGAATAGATTTCCTTGTAGGTTTCAACCACCGTATTTGCGAGGTGATATAAGGATCCATGCTTCATACCAAGTACATCTGCAAATCGAACTGCGCGACGAAGAAGTCTACGAAGTACGTACCCTTGATCAGTATTAGAAGGCACAACCCCATCAGCGATCAAAAACACACTGGTGCGTATATGATCCGCAACAATTCTTCGCGCACGAATATTATCTATATTTGAAAATTCATCGATCTTGCCTGTGATTGCTGTAAACAAATCTGTCTCATAGGCTGTCTTTACGTTTTGCATTACCGCAGTAATACGTTCAAGCCCAGCACCCGTGTCGACATTTTTTTGTGCGAGTTTGCCAATTACTTTGCCGTCCTTCTTTTCATATTCCATGAACACGTCATTCCAAATCTCGATGATCGTTTCATCTTTGCACGCTTCAATAAAATTTTCTTTAGAAAGGTCGCCGATTCCCGTGTCGGTCATATCGTAAAACATTTCTGTATCCGGACCGCACGGACCATTATCACCCGGACTCCACCAGTTATCTTCCACGCCAAGTTTATAGATTCTATTTTCAGGTATGCCAAGTGATTTCCAAATCTCTTGCGATTCAGTATCTTCCGGTGCATTTTCATCTCCTTCAAAAACGGTCACATAGAGCTTGTTCGGGTTAAGCCCTAAACCTTCGGTCGGGTTTGTTAAAAATTCATAGCTCCACTTTATTGCATCTTCTTTGAAATACGCGCCGAGTGACCAATTGCCCATCATTTCAAAAAAGGAAAGGTGGCGATTGTCGCCGATATCGTCAAGATCTCCCGTGCGAACACATTTCTGAATGTCAGCGAGCTTGTCGCCTTTTGGATGTTTTTCTCCGAGCAAATATGGCACGAGTGGTTGCATACCGGCAGTATTAAAAAGCACGGAAGGATCATTTTCCGGCACTAAGCTCGCCGACGGCAAAATAGCATGGCCGCGCTTCTCGAAAAAAGCTAAAAATCGTTGTCGTATATCCTGGGATGTCATCTGCCTACTTTAGCAAAAATTGGATAATAAAAAAAGCACCTCCGTGGAACAGGAGGCGCTTTACAGGGGTTTAAAAAAGGTTTGATACACCGCAACAATAACAACAACAGCACCGAGTGCTATCGCAATCCACCCTTCGATAGAAATTTTTTTCATGGATCAAAATTTCCCCCACTATAGCAAAAAACAAAAGCACCGACTAGTGGTGCTTTTTGTATTCTAATTAATGTCATACTTTTCTTCTTCCTTTCGTTTTCCCTTTAGCAGCAGTCATTCTTGGGTGTTTTTTATTTGCCCCAAAGTTACTCATTCCCATTGAATCTTTGAGATTGATTACTTGAGGTAAGGGTAATAATGACGAGTGTACAATTGATTGTTTTATTTTTTTAGCCATAGCAAAAATGTTTTCTGTAGCATACTACAAAGTACATTTCTTGGCTATTCTTCTCGGCTCTCAGCAACAGGTGGGATTTTCTTAATTTGTTGTTCAATAAACCAAAGCGCCGTGAAAATAAATAGTGTTGCAAATGTTGCAATAATTGCAATCGGGTAAAATCCATACCCAACAGCAATACCAATTCCTGCAGCAACCCAAATACCAGTAGCTGAGGTGAGCCCAACAAGATGAGAATTATTTTTAAAAATAATGCCTGTACCTAAAAAGCCAACTCCTGTAATAACAGCTGCGGCAATTTGTGTAGCAACGAAACTTGCCGGTGAATACATGGTACCAATTGATTCCGAAATAATAATAAACATTGTCGAACCAACAGCAACAAGCGCATAGGTGCGCATCCCTGCAGTTTTATGCGCGATAATGCGCTCAGTACCAATGACCATACCGAGTAACATTGCTACTAGTACTTTAATTAAAATATCAATAACATCAGGTGTAAGAAAATCCATACCATAAGTATACCCCACACAACACTATTCACGTCGCATTTTCCACAGAAAAAGAAAAAATGTTATTTCACAACTCCTCCACCGAGACAAATATCTCCATCAAAAAAGACGACCGATTGACCTTGTGCGACAAGTACAAGCTGATCAAAATGAAACATATACATATCTTCCTGTTTCATTAAACTTCCTGAATATTGTTCTCCATGATACCGGACAGCGGCAGTGATTTTTTTGGTCGGCGCTGGACCGCGAATGACGATTTTTTCCAAATTAATTTCTTTGATCCCAATATTACTTTCTTTTTCAAATGGCTGTGTGGATGAAACAGTAATTGTGTTTTTCTGGATATCTTTTGCGATGACATAATATGCCCCATCATCGGGAGTTTTTTCGGTAATAGAAAACCCATGTCGCTCGCCAAGCGTATAGAACATTGCGCCATCGTGCGTACCTATTTTTTGTCCTTCTTCATTCAAAACATTTCCTTGTTCGCTCTCCAAATAATGTTTCAAAAAATCTTTCATATCGAGCGGACCTAAAAAGCAAACTCCTTGGCTATCTTTTTTTGCAGCCGTCATGAGTCCAGCACGCTCTGCAATTATTCTCACTTCGCTCTTTTGTAAATGACCAATTGGAAAAAGCGTATGCGCGAGATCATCTTCAGTAAGTGTCCAGAGAAAGTAGGATTGGTCTTTGCTTTCATCAACCCCTGTTTTTAATAGAGTATTATCGGTGCGTGCATAGTGACCCGTCGCAATAAAATCTGCACCGTGTGCTTTTGCGAATTGCCAAAACACCCCGAATTTTACTTCGCGATTACACATAACATCAGGATTTGGTGTGCGGCCGATTTTATATTCAGCAATCATATAATCAGCAACACCTTTTTTATATGCGTCTTCAGCATCACATTCTAAAAACGGAATACCCAAATGAGCCGCGACGCGCATCGCGTCGCGGCGTTCATCGCGCCACGTGCATTCTATGAACTCTGGTTGCCAGGTACGAATAAAAACCCCGACAACATTGTAATTTTGTTCGAGTAAAAGATGCGCGGCCACAGAACTGTCGACACCTCCCGAGAGCCCGACGAATACAGTTTTTTGATCACCATGATTCATGTGTGTACATATAAGCATATCTCTAGACAAAAAGAAAAGCCCCGATATAATCGAGGCTTTCAAGTTTTTGGAATAAAAGAGATATCTGTGAGAGTACCGGCTATAATTTCCCGAAGACCCGAAGCAAGCGTTTTAGGTGTACATTTCTTTTCAAAATCAAACGCTACAAGAATTACATTTTTTCCTGTGTATTTTTTATTCTGTTTTGCTCTCCTTACACTTTCTTCTGATTTTTTGAGCTGAATTTTAAACTTTCTTATACAATCCTTTTCTTTGCTCACCAACAAACAATCAAAACTTCCGTTTTTATCTTCATCTGTTGTTGCTGGCTCAACGCTAAGATTTATAATCCCGTGCTGTTTAAATACGGTATTGCTGTACTCTATAAATACTTCTTCGTTACGAAGTCCTATGTTGTCTTTTTTGACAATAAAATCAACAATCATCTCTCTTATTTCCGCATCTGTTTGTTGTGCGGTAACTCTAAATGCAACTCGTCCTTGTGTTGTAGAAACAAATCCTGTTTCTTTTCCTCTAAAAGAAAGGAAGAAATCAAAATTTTTGACATGATTATTTTTGAGTTTTACAAAAAAGACAATTACACTAGGATTGAGAGATTTTCCATTTTTGATATCTTTAATAAGTTTTTCTGTGTACCAAAGATTTTTTAATATTTGGTATATTCGGCGATGCAAGAAAAAAGCATCGTCGTGAACGATTTTTTTCTTTTGCTTTGCCATTGTTTTAAATTTTTTAGCACTATACCACGCAACAATAAAACAGACAACTACACCAAAATATTAGAGTGCTAATAACTTTTTATAGAGTTCATAAGTGGCACGAGCATCTGCAAGAGCGGTATGTGCTTTTTTATTTTCAATACCAAAAATGGAACAGAGGTGGTGCAATGAAAATTTATCTATATCGCCTCGCTTTTTTGATTTTGCAAATGCTATAGAAATAGTATCGAGCTTATGAAAATGCATTTTGTTTGGGATACCTGTCATAGAAAATGCTTTCATCAAAAATCCATAATCAAATGACAAGTTATGAGCAACCATAATTGCGCCTTCTGTTTTCTTTGCAAGAATGGTCATTGCTTCTTTGAGTGAGTACGCGAATACCCAATCGGCTTCGTCATAACCATTCACCCGAAGCGCACCTGGCTCGGCAGTTTCTATATGCTCCGGTTTTACTTTCAAATCCAGTTCTTCAAGAATTTTATATTTGGTTACGCCATTCTCTTCTTCTTGAGAAACAAGCACGAGACCTATTTGGATCATTTCTTGTTTTTCTGGGTCAAAGCCTGTTGTCTCAGTATCGATAAATGCTAAATGTTGAGTATGCATGGGGTAGTAAGTAGGTAGTAGATAGTAGTAAGTAGTTAAAACAGGGAATTCTTAATTTTGTAATTTTTAAAGAACACCCAAATGAATTAATTTTTAAACATTCGGACATTATTTATAAAATTAAAAATTGATCATTAAAAATTATTTTAGATACAGTGCTTTATTTCTTAAGTGTTCCTGATAATCACGGGCGTAGTGAATAATACCACGTGCGTCATGCAAATAATACCAATAGTCTGACGCCTGTGGTTCTAGTGCCGCTTTTATTGAAGGAAGTCCTGGGTTATCAATTGGCGTTGGTGGTAATCCTTTGCGTGTATACGTATTATATGGGCCATCTTTTCGTAAATCAGAAATAGTTAGCTCATCGCTTGATTTACCAAGCGTATAGGCAAATGTCGCATCCACTTGCAGCGGCATTCCTTTCCCTAATCGCTTCCATAAAATACCGGCGACAACAGGACGCTCTGCGTCTGTGCGTGCTTCCCCTTCAATAATTGACGCCATGATAATATTTTCAGATTTTGTATGTGACGATTGTGCAAATGCCGACGCAAGCGATTTCGTACGTTCGTTAAACATGTCTGTAAGTGCGCGTACTATTTCTGTTTCGGTTACGATTGGTGATAAAAAATATGTTTCTGGAAACAGATACCCTTCTTTTGTGGTAAGCGAAGCTACGAGAGTACTATTATTAAGTTTGGGATATTTTGCACTAAAAAGTCCTGAGATTTCTTTGGCGGTATACCCCTCTGGGATAGTTATCTTATACGCACCGAGTTCTCGATCTCCATGCGTTATGCGAACAGCAAGATCATATGCAGATAGTGGATCAGTAAAAAGATAATCCCCCGCAACTACTCGCCCACGAGCATCAAGTAATAATACAAAAAACTGAAAAAGTGTTTTTGATTTTACATACCCACTGGCAGTAAGTGCATTTGCGACACTTCGCACCGTTGCTCCATTTTCAATTCGGAAAATACCAGCAGCAGGAAAATCTCCAGGCGCTTTATTATTCTGCCATACGAGCATCGCACCCACTATCACAATAACAACAACTGCTCCAAATAAAAAAAACGCAACACGAAGTACTGCATTTTTTTTATACGATTGTTCTGGTTGTACATCAAAAAGGTGGTTGTCCATCGGTAATTATATCGGCAAATTCTGCGGTGGTTCAGCTTGTTTAGAATCAATACGTGCAAAGCTTGGTGTCGATGTCGCACGATTTGGGAAATGGTAAATAGTCGCCAATTCTTCGGCGGACAAAATAAACGGCACGCGCTCATATGGCTTATTAAAATAACTACGCAACCGATACGCATTGTACATAGTTTTTTTCATTTCCAATGTCTTTTTACCAAAGGGGTCATCGATAAAATCAATAGCAACACCCACTGCATTTTGTGGTTTAAATCCGTTCATGTCTTGTGAATTGTATTGCTTCACGACACTCATCATCCCTACAATGATGCCTGGGTCAAATGCGTCTTTTTTAGCAAGATAGACCATTCGCATGCCACATTCAAATTGTATTTGCGACATTTTATGTTCAATCGCTGAAATCACATCCCCTTGTCCTTTCGTAAGATTCAAAATAGTACCCTCTTTTTCCCCTTCAGTTTTCTTTGATGCATCTTTAATAATTTTTGCGATTTGCTCTTTGGTAATATCTTTAACTCCATTTCGCTCAAACCAATGTCCTTCTTTTGGAAATGATTTTGCCCCCGGTTTACCAGCGTTGTGTGCGCGTACTAATACTTGAAACCACAACTGCTCCCCCTGTTTAAGTGCACCCATAAGTTCGAGCATTGGTGAAATGGGATCAATCTGCGATTCTTGATCATCTGGTTTTACACTTTTATCCAAACCGTAATCAACATATGTTTTTATTGGATAAGGATCTTCTTTGGAAAGAGTAAATTCTGTACCCCATGTACTCCATATCGCGTTCGTGTTTTTATTAACTTGTGGAACTAATTCTGCATAATCAGTATCTACCGGCACCACTTCTGCTGTTGGATATTGTGCGTATACTTGCGATTCTATCAACCGTCTAAATTTATCTTGCGTACGAACAAAAAAATGCAGCTCGCCACCAATAGAGCAGACTTCAAGAGAAAACCACGGCAAGACATTACCGAGCCACCATCGGTGATACCACGTACCAACACCACCTGTTTGATGAAGTGCGTTGATGAGTACGAGTTCCATTGCCTTTGGTGTTTTCGTCACTTCTTTCGGAATACGAATCTCAAGCATCACCCATTTTATATTTTCAATGGCAGCTGCATTTACATAATCAATCCAAAATCGCCATGCAAAAATAGTTAACAACAGCGGTATCCAAACCACCGCTGTTTTTGAAAGGGCAATATAAATGAGTGAAAGACTTTGAAATAAGATATCGTTCATATTGTATGTAGTAAGTATAAGCGCTTGTGTCATTCCGGACAAGCGAGTCCGTGAGCGCGATCCGGAATCCATCGCGAATGTTCGGGCCCTTCCCCTTGCATCGAGGGGAAGGTTGGGATGGGGTATATGTTTCGATACCTCACCCCAACCCTCTCCTACCCTAGGAGAGGGAGCCGAACAAAAATTATTTAAATGTTATAGGAATTCGTTTAACCACGGGACTTGCTTCATTGTTGTTGGTAAATAAGAGTATTCCTTTTTTATTTTGAGGAGGTTTAACAAATAACTCCAAATCAAAATATGCAGGAGAAAATGCGCGATGCTGCACAATCGTGAGTAAATACGTCTGTGAAATTACTTGTCCATTTTCATCCAATACCTGCACGGATCCTGCACTATTGTCTTTGAGATACCAATCACATCCATTCGCGTAGCCTGCAATGCGAATAGGCGTAGTCACTGTTGCGCCTAATTGATCTTCACGTGGATAACCAATAATAAGCCCACACTCCCGAGGTGAAAACATAAAAATATCACTAATGGATTTCGGCTTATCAGATGGCACTGGTGGCGTAAAACCATTTTGCTTAAAAATAAAACCGACAATCATGAGCGAAAGAAGGAGTCCAAAGACAATAAGGATGATGTGTGCAAAACCTTTGTTCATAGAAAAAGTAAGTAGTTAGTAGAAAGTAGTAAGTAGGTAAAGACAAATACAGTATACCCCCACACCTACTTTTTTAAAAAGTATGTGTGGGGGTATAGCAAGAAATCCCCTTACGGGGATTTCTTGCTTGTGTGGACTACTATCTACTAACTACTTTCTACTTACTATACCGTTGTATATCGTCCATCCTTCATTTTTTTGAAATATTTAGGATTTTGGAGATTGAC
>CALRCO010000009.1 GCA_943354645.1 Candidatus Nomurabacteria bacterium
CGGAGGATATCCAATCACATCAGAATAAAAAAGACTGATGAGTGTTGCACTACTAACGAGTACTAATGAAATGGTAACGCGATTTTTACCAACAATATCTGAAAGCCAAGAAATAAATGGTGCGCGGATAAATCGAGAGAGGAGTAATAGAATCGTGAATAATAATATTCCACAAATACCTATGGCAAGAATTGTATTGAAGATAGAAATAAATGGTGTCATGTTATTTTTCTGTTGGAGCGGTGCATCCAGAAAAGGCTGCGAGATTTTCAAAATCAAGTTCGCCACTTGTGCGTGAGCCAGCAGGGAATGTCCATGTGGTACCGGTGTGCACGGGATCTGTATCAGCAATCACTTTTGCATCAGCAAAATTCCATGTCTTAAAATATTTTGATCCTGTTTGTGCACATGATGCAGGTTGGTCTGCGGGACCTGGTTGCACATTACAAATAACTGGTTCACTTGCACTTTCAATCGTAATTTCTTTTGGGAAAAACCATGTTGGATATCCTTCTATTTTTTTATCGATACAAATTTGTTTTTGAGAATTATCTGCGTTAGAACATTCTACATACGGTAAGAAACTTTTTGAATTACCGAACAATGCTTTATTTGCCTGGCAGTGAGGACACCAAAATGCGCCATAAAAGAGTACCCCTTCGTCTTTGAGACATTGTGCAAAGACTGCCTTTGGTGCAGTTGCGTCGGGCTTGCTTATTTGTACTAATAAATATCCACCACCAACAACAGCAATAATAATAACTAAGGTAATGATAAATGTTTTCATACTTTGAGTATACCAAAACAATACATTTTGTCGTCGAAGACATTTCTTGATTTTATGTCATAAATATGTTACTTTTGCAGTATTCAATTATCACTTGTTTCCCTAAAACATTTTGTTTCAAAATGTTCGGGTGAACAATTTATCCGATAAATTGTTTTAACCGCCCGTAGCTCAGTTGGTAGAGCAGCTCCCTTTTAAGGAGAGGGTCGTAGGTTCGATTCCTACCGGGCGGACTTGATAAAAAATAGGAACTGCTTCCTGTTTTTGATACAAGTCCGAGCCGCAGCGTTACATTTTGTTTCAAAATGTCGCGAGGCGGGGTCGCGACCGAGTCGTGCGACGGCACGACGAGAGTTGTGACGACAAAGATTTTACGCAAATTTTTACCAAAAAATTATTCGTGACGACAAGATAAAGCTCGTGCTACACTTTTACTATATGAAAAAAATATTTAAGACAGTTTTAATTTTTGTTACCCTTGCTGTAATTTTAGTATTTCTTTATATTTTACTTACTCCATTGGAGCACTCTAAAGGTCCAAACGCTAGTATAAAAGGGTATGTGGCTTCCACAAGAGCTCAGGCTGAGATTTTTTTTAATGAAAAAATACCAAAATCATATTCACAACTTTGTTCAAATCAAGATATGGTAAATCTTCTCAATGAAGCAAATAAAAAAAGCGGTAGTCTTGCTAAATGTTTTAGTGATGAAGACAGTTATGTTGTTGTTTCAAAATTGCAACCAATACAAGGAATGACAGGTTATTTTTGTGTAGATTCAACAAACGTTGCAATGGGTGTTTCTGAAAGTAAGTACGCAAGTATTGTTAACGCAAATACACTTTGTCAGTAAATACTTCTCTATGATCCTCCTCCTCGACAACATCCGCTCTTCCGAAAATGTCGGATCACTCTTTCGTACCGCGGACGCTTTCGGTATTTCAGAAATTCTTCTGGTTGGTATTACACCGACTCCTATCGACCGATTCGGACGTCCAAATGCAAAAGTTGCAAAGACAGCACTTGGTGCAGAGAAGACTATTGCATGGCAGCATCTTGGGACTCCAGAAGAAGCGACAGAATATATACGAGATAAAAAAATACCACTCTATGTACTTGAACAACACACAAAAGCAATTCCACTTGCAAAACAAGAGGTAGAAAATTTCGCACTTGTACTCGGTAATGAAGTAACAGGTGTCTCAAATTATTTTTTAGAACACGCAGATATTATTTTTGAAATTCCCATGCAAGGAGAGAAAGAATCGCTCAATGTGAGTGTCGCCGGAGGAATTGCGTTATACGCGCTTACTGCGTAAATCGGACACTACGCATAATGGTAAGCGCTGTTGCTTGTTCTGTTGCATCTAGACTCATGCCAAATACCATTAAACTCTCTTTATATGGATACTGGTCAAATAGCATTACGGTTTTTGTGCCGAATTTTTTAGGAAGGAATAGTTTTGCACTAACAGGGCCAACTGTTTCTTTTGTAATTTGGTAGCGATTATCGCGTTCATCAATATCTGATTTTATATACAATCCATATTCAAATGAAATAGTCGTGACACCATTCGTAACACCACCGCGATACACGAGCTTATCTGGTTGTGTCGGTGGTACTACATACCAGCCAGGTGGCACATTTAATGAGAAATTATTGAATGCAACATTGTGCCAATCTTTTAGTAGAGGTGCACTTGTGTCAGTGACGATAGGTGCAACAGGGGATTGTACAAGTACTGGTGCGTTTGCTGATCGTTCAACACCTCCCGTGATGTACCAAATAAAAAACATAACCATAAAAACGCCAAAGAGCCATAGGAAAAAAAATCCAGGATGTGCTGGTGGCATAAGCCATGCGAGTGATGAGCCTCCTCCTTCTGGTTTTTTCTTGTCGTCTGCCATATAAGTAAAGTATAAAGTATTTGGTATAAAGTATAAAGAAAAAATACTTGACAAGGATAAGATTTACTGATATTGTATTTTTAAACAAAACAAATAAACATGAGTAACGCAACAAATAGTAGAGTTACCACCGTAGGTGGCAGATTATTTCCATGGATGGTATTAAAAACTGATCAAGGATTTACAAATACTAAAACAGGGAACACTATTTTTGGTGGGACAAAAGGACAAGCAGAAGTTTATTTAGATACACAGGTGTATGAAATTAATACCATGCTCCCTGATAGTATGTTTAATGCATATGAAGAGCTTCCTTTTCGTTCTTATGAAACCGTGTTTGTGCTCAAAAATACTGTTGATGTTGTCAATGAAGGGTTCAGACATTTAGCAACTGTTTTTTGTAACACACAAGAAAAAGAAGTATTTCTGGAAGCCATCAAAGAAAAGTACAAAAAACTTCTTGGCGACAAAAAGGGATATGAGGTTCTCAGTGAAGGTAAGACATACAGAATATTTCTTGAAGAAGAAGTAAAAAAATTACTTAGCACATGGGATTGGCCCGAAGAGTATAAGAATTTACTTATCGGTATGATTTTGTATGAAGTAGGACATTATCTAAATCACGGAGTTTAATTTTTTTAACAAAAACCCTTTGCATGTTGCAAAGGGTTTTTTAATTTCTTCCCAATAATTTTAGCGCGTGTTTAAGTCGAGCATTTGTATCGGTAATGTCTTCTGGAATATGTCCTAGCACCTCGCGAATTTCACGTTCGCTGTAACCAAGGACTTTGAGTGCGTCCATCACATCGCCGGAACCACGCAATTCCATTGGGCGTTTGCCGATATCTATTCTACTTGCTAATTTATCACGCAATTCGATCACTATTTTTTCCGCCGTTTTTCTGCCGATACCAGAAACCTTCGTAAGGTAGCCAGTATCACCAGACGCGATGGCGTGCGAGAGTAAATCTATCGATGCAAGTCCTAAAATGCCAAGTCCTGATTTTGGACCGATACCAGAGACGGAAATAAGCATTTCAAAAAGCTCGCGTTCACCAGATGAGAGAAATCCGTACAGCTCATGTGCGTCTTCGCGAATTGCCAAATACGTATAGAGTTTTGTTTCGACATCGAGCGCAAGAGAACGAAGGGTATCTGTTGTGGCAAACACGCGATAACCCAAGCCATTTGTTTCGATGACTACGTATTTGTCGGTAATTTCTACAACGGGGCCACGGATATGAGAAATCATAGTACTAGTATATAGGCGATAGGGTTTAGCGCATAGGGTACAGCGTACGCTTGATATATAGGTATTTTTCTGGTATAGTCTCCGTACTTGATGTATAGGTCGTGTCTCGGCTTACTATCAGTATTTATTTGCATTTCATTACTATTTTCTATTAATTAGATACTAAATCCATGCCAATTACCCAATCAGCAAAAAAAGCGCTCCGCGGATCAATGCGCAAAAAAGCAGTCAATGACCGCAAGAAAAAAGCGCTCAAAGAAACATTCAAAGGTATTGAACGCCTTGTGAAAGAAAAGAAAGGCGCTGAAGCGACAAAACAAGTTGCTGCCGCATACAGTGCAATCGATAAGGCAGCGAAGTCTGGTGTTATCAAGAAAAACACTGCTGCTCGCAAGAAGTCTCGCATTGCTCGAATGACAAACGTTAAATAAATTTAAAAACAAAAAAAAACGCCGTACGGCGTTTTTTTTGTTTTTATGGAAACATCCTTGTATACTTAATACATGTTCACGTTTTATTACGGTAAAGATTGTCCTCATTGTGCAAAAATGCACGAACTTTTGGATGCGACTGAAAAAAAACAGGGCAAGTTATTTGATCGTGTCGAAGTTTGGCACAACGAAGAGGAATTAAAAAAATTAGAAGCGATTGATAAAGACCGTTGTGGGGGAGTGCCGTTTTTCTATAATCCAAAAACTGATGCGTATTTGTGCGGGGAGATAGAGGAGGATGAATTGGAGAAATGGTTGAAGGAGCAGGAAATGTAGGTAATGGCATATTTGCTATACTGCAAAGATGCGCAATACCTATGTCGAAGTATCGCTTGGGACAATACAAAAGAACGCAACGATAATCAAAAAACACTGTACTTCCGGTACCGCAATTTGTGCCGTTATTAAAGCTGATGCATACGGACATGGCATGGTCGCTGTTGCAAAAGCACTTGCAGGGCAAGTAGATTATTTTGCTGTTGCGCTGGTTACTGAAGGGAAATTGTTACGAGAGAATGGTATTGTCACTCCTGTTTTGGTACTAGCAGCTATTGATGCGGATGAAATCAATGATGCGATTCTTGCAAGTCTTACTATAACCGCATCGTCTACTGAAAAGTTGGAATTAATTGCGGAAAAAGGAAAAAATCTCGGTAGTATACCGAAGGTGCATTTGAAAATTGATACAGGTATGGGCAGGATCGGCGTTCATTTTAATCGCGCGACCGATTTTATTGGTCGCGCGGCAGAACTACACTCTTCGGGCACTATAAATTGCGAAGGCATCTACTCGCATTTTTCTGACAGCTTGGATTCTGTTTATACAAAATTGCAATTTGATCGATTTATGGAGGTGATTACTTACGCAAAATCTGTTGGACTCACGCCACCTTTTTTGCATATTTGCAGTTCGCGTTCTATTTTTTTATATCCGGAATATCATCTCTCTATGGTACGACCAGGTATTGCAATTTACGGTATTGAGCCGGAAGTTGATGAACAAATTTTGCCGAGTGATATACAACCAGCACTGATATGGAAAACAAAAGTCGTTTATTTTAAAGTCGTTGAGCAAACAGAACCAGTTGGCTACGGAAGAAAATATGTGCCACGGGAATCGTATGAGCGCATTGTTACCTTGCCTGTCGGCTATGCAGATGGATTTCCGCGACGGCTTTCAAATTGTGGTAGCGTCATCATTCGTGGAAAGATCTATCCGGTAGTTGGCGGCGTGTGTATGGATCAGTGCATGGTGTCGCTTGGTAGTAGTGGAGAAGCATATGTTGGCGATGAAGTGATTCTACTTGGCGAGAGTGGTGATGCTGAAGTTAGGGCAACAGATATTGCTCGCATTATTGGTACCGCGTCCCATGAAATTACAACGTGTATTTCCGATCGGGTGCCGAGGATCTATATAAAGTAACACATACAAAAAACTCCAACAGAAAGTTGGAGTTTTTTGTATGTGTGGCCCTGGCAGGAATCGAACCTGCATTTCTCCCTTCGCAGGGGAGTGTCCTATCCATTGAACGACAAGACCATTTCTAAAAAGCTTTGGCAGTATATGATAAAAATACCAAAGAGTAAAGATATTCTAAAACCCTAACTTATCCATAATCTTGTGACTTCTAGATTCGGTGAGGAGTGCTTCTTTTAATTTTGGCGCTAAGAGTGCTTTTACTTCTTCTCTTGAAACACCTTGGAGGGGAACAGCAATGAGTGGCATAAAAATACGGTCACTCATAAATAACAATCGGTAGCCGTCTTCGTCTTGCGATATCCAAAACGAGACCGTATGGACGTGCGGATAAAAATGGTGTGCCACCTGGATACCATCATCGGTGATACTAACAGTGATGAGTCCTGGCGGACGTTTTGCGTAGAGTGAAAGTGTAATACCTGCAACAACAATGAGTACGGCAAAAATATAATTTGAAAATAATACAGCAGCAACAGCGCTTGCTACGGTGATAATGCCAAGCGCCCAAAACCAATCATTGTGTTTTGGTTGGTGTTTGTATTCGTGTATTTCCCAACTAAGCAGAGAATCTTGATGCATGAAAATAGTATACAGCGAAAAATGAAGAGCGAACAGGGAAAACAAAAATAAAATCCCCATCCGCAATTATGCAGAAGGGGATTTAGGGAGATTTGCTTGCCATGTTTTGATCGCATTAAGCTCATCTTTTGCTTTTTGTGAAAGATGAATAATACGAAGCATAAGAAGAGGGCGAATCATCAGATGATAAATTGGATCAAATTCACCAGGGCCACATCCCAAGTTAGGACTTTCAGGAAATTGGTGATGATTGTTTTGATACAATTCGCCGTTCATCAGTGGCGCGCCTGGGGTGTTTTTTGAATTGTCTGGAATGTCAAAATTGCGAGTACCTTTTACATGTCCAAACCAATTTACAATAGCACCTTGTAAGGGGCCGTTTAACAGAATGATTGGTAAAAACACAAGCAGTATCCAATATGGAATAACTAAGCACCAAAGCAGTATATATAATGCCCCCATAAGAAGAGTTGCTTCTTTACTGTTACTAACTGTTTCAAATCCTTTCCAGTCAATTGCAATTTTTTTACCATAACGACCAGAAATCCAATGTTTGTTTGCTTGAATTTCTTCGAAGATTTTTTTCGTATCGAGCATCATAGCAAATAATGGTTTCCAAAATTTGTGTTTTGTACTACTGGTAAGATAGTTGGACGGTGAATGAGGATCATATTCCGTATCACTAAATTCGTGATGGGCAAGATGTAATTTGCGGTAGGTTTCTGGTTTTAAAAACGCAGGACCTTGCAACAAGAAGGTAAGGATGTAAAAGAATCGTTGCCAGTAGACGCTCATGGAAAATTGTCCATGGGTATGATAGCGATGCAGAAAAAAAGTGTGTAATGCGAGTGAGAGTTGCCAATGCAACACTGCTCCAAAAACACACAAAAAAGCGAGGATGATTTCGTGTGTCATGAGTATGTTGTTTTAAAGATTTGTATAGCAGTATATCACGACCATACTATAGGAAAAAAGCTCTTTAAAAAGACCTGTCAAACTGATCTTTCGCAAGCGCCAATGCTTTTTTGTAGACGATTGCTGCATCAGCAATAGATTGTTCGCGAGTCGCACGGATTTGATTTATTTGCGTAACGATTGCTTCAGGAATTTTTTTACTAATTCGAACACGCACAATAGCCGTTACATCTTTGGTAAATTCACTTTTCGTGTCAGTATCGCTTCGGCCGATAGCACACGCACTGCGAGCGCGACTGATGGCTTGGCCCAAATCGCCTGGGGACTCTTTTTTTTCAAGTGTTGCCTGCATAGATTTTTTTGCTAACGATAGTGCAGAATCTACCGAAGTTCGATACGCGTTTGTCGCTGTCATAATTGATTGTTGGAGTGTTGCAACTGCTTGTTTTTTTGTGTCCGTGTCTGCTTTTGTATAGAGGGTTTCAAATTGTGTAGCACGTTTTGCGTCTAAATCTGCACGGGTTGCTGTTATTTTTGCATCGTTTGTTTGCCATGTTGTTCCCAGCTCTTTGATGTGATTTGCGATGATGGTTGAACGCTTTGCACTTCGGGCATTCACTTTTGCCCAAAGTTTTGCTTCTGTTACAGGTAATGTTTTGCAGAATCCGTTATCCTTTTTTGCACCAAAAAGAGATGCATGTACTGCATGAGCAGGCACCACCATAATGATGAGTAATAGTATGAAAATGGGAAAATGTTTATAGTTCATTGATTTCACTTTGATCGTTATCTATTGATTCAAGATCGCTCAGGTCGATGATGTCATTACTGATGAGTGAGCTTTCAACGTCTGCGTCACTACCAGTAATGGTTTCGGCAAGTGCTTGTTTGTTATAACTTCCACGATTAGTAAAGATAACTAATAGTAAGAGTGCGAATGCGCTAATGCTTCCCGGCACCACAAACGAACGATGGAACCAAGTAAATGTCTTTTTTGTTTGTGTATGAATGTTGTGTGAGTGAGGAGCATCTTTTCTTCCTTGAGCAAGTACTGCCAAAAAAGCACGATATGATTCCTTGCTTGGTTCTTCGCTCGATTTCAGTACATTGAGCGAGGGGATATAGTCTTGTTCTTCTTGTTCGTGCATATTTTTTATTGAGGGTTAATGAGATTTCTTATTTTTTCGAGCGCACGGTGTTTTATTTGGCGAACCGAAGCCTCGGACTTTTTCAGGATATGTGCAATTTCTTTTGCTGAATGACTTTCGTAGACATAGAGTTCGATAATCAGTTGTTCTAGAGGATGGAGTCGCAGTAGGACTTGTTCGATTTCCGCTCGTGTTTCCTTATCTGCCGCTCGAACCTGTTCGTTTTGAGGATCTGGCATATCAACATCAAGGGATTCAAGGGAAATGGTTTTCTTCTTGCGTCTATGGTCGATGAGGGCATTGCGAGCGGTAGTGAACACATACGGTAATGGTGAATCATGAAATTCGATGCGTCCTAGAGCTTGGTGCCATTTGAGCAGTACGTCCTGAGTTAGATCGTTGGCAAGATTTACATCAGCAGTGCGACGCATAAGATATCGCCACACGGGCCGGTAGAGTGCAGTAAAAAGCTGCTCCTCTGCAGGGACATTACCCGTGGTCGCTTTTTGTATTAAATCTTTCCATTCATGAGCGTCCATACTGTTTTATAGTATAACGTGTAAAGAAGTGTTTTGTGACAAAGATGTATACTATGGTGATACAAAAAGTGCGGGATTTGGCAAAGCCAAATCCCGCACTTTTATTAGTTTCTATACCTTATCGCTTGTTCCCTAAATCGAAAGTATCCACGGTGTTGCAATAAAAAGAAATGCGATTGCGCCTGCGATGATCGCCATGTTCTTGTTGAATGCGATTTTCTCCATCATCTTTTTATGCGGATCAGTTTCATTCCAATAATTGTGCATCATAAAGGTAATAGGGATGAGACAGACAATAACAAGGAGAATAGCAAGTCGTGGCATAAAGCCAAAGATAATGCCTGCGCCGCCTAAGATCATCATAATAGCAGAGAGTGTAACTGCTGCTTTTGCCGCAGGTACTTTTTTTGATGCCGCATAGTCTGTCATACCGTCTATTCCTTTCAAATGACCATAGCCATTGTAAATAAAAAATCCACCGAACAAAATTCTACTCAATAAAAATAGGTATGCCATAACAAGTTTAAATTATTGATATTTCATAGTATACCTTCTAATCGGTCTTTGTCATAAAGTTGCTTTTATGGTATTGTGCTATCACAAATAAATAACCAGAGTACGGAGGCGTCGCATAGTGGTTTAGTGCACCTGTCTTGAAAACAGGAGTATCGCAAGGTACCGAGAGTTCGAATCTCTCCGCCTCCGCAAATGAAAATATTAGGCATCGATTATGGCACTAAATATATCGGTCTTGCGGTAGGGAATACCACCGACAAGATGGCATTTCCTAAGAGTGAAATACCCACAAAAGGTGCATTAGTTGTTATAAAAGAATTAGTACAGTCAGAAGAAATTGATATGATTGTGATAGGCATGCCAAGCGGGACTAGTTTTGGAGAGAATATAATAGTAGAAACTATTGGGACATTTAAAACAGTACTCGCGGGAGCTACAGGAAAAGAGGTTGTTGTGATTGATGAACAATCTTCCTCACAAATTGCTCGTCACGCAACAGAAGGGAAGCAAGTGCATCACGCGCGTAAGCGTCACGAGGTGCCGGAGCGAGTGAATGCGAGCGCGGCAGCAATTATTTTACAACGGTATTTAGACACACAATAATTTATGATTTCATACGATGATTTTGCAAAAATAGATATTCGCGCAGGAAAGATTTTGTCTGCGGAAAAAATAGAAGGCTCTGAGAAATTATTAAAGCTCATGGTTGATTTCGCAGAGGAAGCACCTCGGCAAATAGTGTCGGGGATTTCAAAATATTTTCCAGAGGCACAAATACTTATTGGTAAGACAGCAATGTTTGTTACCAATTTAGAACCACGTACTATATTTGGTCATGAATCAAATGGTATGCTCTTTGCGGTCTCCACTGCAGAAGGTGCGTTTTCATTACTTGAACCAGACGAAACGATTCCGCCGGGCACAAGAGCGAAGTAAATTTTTTTCTATACTAAAATTAACAGTGAGGGATTTCGCGGAGCGAAATCCCTCACTGTCGGTGTATACTAGTAAGTAATGATCAGTTTGTTTTCGCGCATTTTTCCAACGCCAGCATTTATCCGTTTTCCAGCGGTTGGTTTTGATATTTCTGATCAATCTATTAAAATCGCTGAACTAAAACAAACAACTCGAGGAATTATTCTCAGACAGTATGGGAGAATCTCACTTTCCCCTGGTATTGTAAAAGATGGAAAAGTGATAGATGGTAAACGCTTTGTTGCTATTTTACAAGAAGCGAAAAAAAATTTTGATCTTTCATTTGTTCGGGCGTCGCTCCCCGAAGAACAAGCCTATTTATTTACGGAAGAAATTCCTCTCGTTGATGCAAAAGAAATTCGTCAAACAATAGAATTATCACTTGAGCAACATATTCCTATTCCTTCACGCGAGACAGTCTTTGATTATGATATTGTGTCTGTTACCGACAAAACTATTGTAGTCCAAGTAATTGCCATGCATTCAGAAACAATAAGCAAGTACTTAGCGTTATTTGAAGAAGCGGGGATTAACGTGCTTTCATTTGAACTTGAGGCGCAAGCTGTTGCTCGTGTTATTGTCCCTAAAACAGATGCAGGTACGTATATGGTTCTTGATATAGGAGAAACTTCTACGGGTATGTCTATTATTTCCCATGGGCGAGTATGGTCAACGGTATCTCTTGATACAAGTGGAGACATTTTAACAAAAGTAATTGAAGAGAAACTTGCTGTGCCTCATGATCAAGCAGAGACACTGAAACAAACAATTGGTCTATTGCCTGATGTGGAAAATACGCTTGTGCGCGATGTATTGCTCGGACCTATTGCATTACTTAGAGATGAACTCAATACTCGTCTTATCTTTTGGCATACACATAAAAATGACGATGTTATTCCTCACGGTAAAGTTGAACACGTCTATTTATGTGGAGGTAATGCAAACATGAAAGGATTGTCTGAATATTTATCGCAGACATTGCGTCTTCCGGTAAGTCTTGCAAAATTATGGGAGGTGATTCCGCACCCTAGTCACTATATACCTGATATGGAGCAAGAAGCGTCTTTGGGATATGCTACAGCACTCGGACTCGCCCTCGGTTCGCTTAATGATGATGGTCTCGATACATCAATATCAATATGATTACGTTATTACCAGAACAAACAAAGAAAAAAATTCGCAACCTTTATCGACGAAGAGTCGTAGTAACATCATTATTCTTTTTTGCGTGGCTTACGATTGTGTGTATCGTATTTCTTATACCGACACTTATCATGAGTAATGAAAAAAAGACGCATTTGCAAGAACAATTATTAGCACTTGAAAACACCACAGCAACGACAACAACGACGACACCTCTTCGAATTACCGTTGCATCAATTAACAAAAAAGTGGGACTTTTTACGACAGTCCCACAAAAGAGCATAACCGTGCACATAGTAGATGCACTCGTAGCCAATAAACCAAAAGGCATAATCATTACCGATATACAAATAAAACTGAAAGAAAAAAATACGTTCGATGTATCACTTGTTGGCACTGCAGAAAACAGAGATACTCTCGGCACTTATGCAAAACAACTAGAAGAGGTCAGTGGTTTTACTAATGTGACTGTGCCGCTTAATAATTATCTTAAAGGGACGGCATTACCTATGACCATAGAATTACAAGCAACTATATGAGGCAAAAACACACGACAATCATAGGACTTCTCGGTATAAGCGCCCTTACGCTTGCGCTAATTGGCATATTGTTTTTTGCATGGATGCGTATTCGTAACAATGAACAACTTGTGCAAACGCTTCAAGAAAAAGTTGCTACTGAAGAACATCAGTCGACTGAATTTACCACACTGACAAAAACAATTAAAGCAACTGAATCTCAAAATGAACAACTCGCTGCATATGTTATTACCCCGGAAGATGTGGTACCTTTTTTGACAACCCTTGAGCAAGTTGGAGTACGCGCAAATACCGCGGTGACATTAACAAGTGCTTCTGTTGAACCTAAAAAAGATACTGTTCCCGCACATCTTGCTGTGACATTAAATGCAATAGGTAGTTTTGAAAATGTATATCGAACTCTCCGTACCTTTGAAGCATTACCCTATGAACACAGCATAAGCAGTGTCACCTTTGTTTTTGATGACACACAGACAAAGAAAAATACAGCAACGGGACAAACGAACATATCCATGGATCCTGTATGGAAACTCACCCTTTCTTTTACTATTACTAGTGTTCAATTTTAATTATGTTTTTTTCACTCTCACATAAAAAGCAAAAAATAGTAAAACAGGATATTCTCGAACAGTGCAATGCTGGGCGTGATTGGAAAACAATTATTTTTTCATTTTTTATGTTGCTTGCATTATGTGCATCAGGAGCAACTTATTTTTTCTTTACGGTACTACACAGCGATGCACGTGCAAATCAAACTATAAGTGATGGGGCGCAATTGATTAAACGGGAGGCACTCGATGCGACACTTCTCGAACTTAAACGCAGAAGTGACGCATTTGCAAATGCACCAACCGTGCCAGTGGTGGTAGGGGATCCGAGTAGATAAAAATTTTAAAAGAATCAGGAGGACGCTTCGCTATCTCACCCGTTGGAAACCCACGGTTTAGTGAATAGGAATCTTTTGCGACTTGAGATTAATATAAAAGGGAATCGGTCACGCATAATTTTTTGGTAAAAATTTGCGCGACCCCGCCTCGCGCCGTCGCGCTCCGGCCTTCGATTCCTCCACTCGAGTGAATTGTTTCACTCGCTCTCGGACACAAAAAATCAAAGCTCACTCTTAAGAGTGAGCTTTGATTTTTTGTGTCCTCGGGAGGAATCGAACCTCCAATAACGGCTTAGAAGTCCGCAGTTATATCCATTTAACTACGAGGACATGAAAAAAGTGGGCGATGCAGGACTCGAACCTGCGACCTTTCCGGTGTAAACGGATTGCTCTACCAACTGAGCTAATCGCCCGCTCGAAAACTATATAACAATATCGTCTTATTTTCAAGTTGTTTGGAATAAAACAGAAGTACGCTACAATCACTGCATCTATGGCATTTGAAAAAAATGGAGGATTTGAAAATAGAAATTTACTAGCGTTTAACGCTTTTTCACCTGAGGTACTTACAGCTCTTGAAACAAAAGTGGAACGAAAGACAGGAAATAATAGACCAAAACTAGAAGATTTTGCGGGGTTGTATTCAAAAGAAGACATAGAAAAAGATCTTGCATACATTAAAAATAAAGAAATTCAATTTTCAGAAAAATATACAGACGATGCATTTGGTGTTGAGCATAGTGTTGAAGAAAAGAAAATTGCGTCGATCGCCGAAGCTATTGTTACTGACAAGCTAGAAGGATGGCTTGGAGGAAAAGGTATTTGTATCCCAACGTCGCTATATGATGACTATAAACATGGTGTTGATGTGGTGATTGAATTTCCTGAAGGAGAAGATACACCGAATAGTTATCTTGGATTGGGGCTTGATGTCACTACAGGCAAAAGTGATATTTTAGAAGGAAAATTGAAACGAATACGCAGTTTTGATGTCGATCAAGAAAAAAATACGACGTTGAAATATTTTGATTCGGAAGAAATTCGAGGGGCACTAGAAGTTCCTCGTGTAGTACTAGCAATAGATAAAGAAGTTACGTTGCCGGATTTATTTAAATTGGAATATCGAGGAAAAACACAAGAACTTTTAGATCATCCGTTTCAGTATGTTGCGTTGTATCAATTATTTATGCAGTGCAATGCTTTTGCTTTGGAAGCGCAGGCAAAAGGTAAACAAAAATCGTTTTTATTATATGGACACGCAAACAATATGCTCCATGCGATTCTTGAAGAACGCAAAGATGAGTTTTTTAAACACAAAGATCTTATTTTTGGTGATGCGACAGTGCAGAAAATGGCCAAAATACTTGGAAGGGAAGACTTATTGACAAATTTTCAATAATAAGTATTATATATCTAAACCCAAATCAGATGCCCGTATTTGAGCTTAAAGGCCCTTTACAGAAAAAAATTGCTAAACAGATGATTCACAACAATCATCAAAAAGAAGAAGTCATCATTGTTGGTTTTGGAAAGGCTATTGTTGAGCAGTTACCCCAAGGTATGCCTTGTAAAAAAGGTGATTTTTCTTACAAAGGGATTACATTTCGTGTTATTACAAAAGGGTTAGCCAAAAACTAACCCTTTTTATTTTTATGCAAATTCCCATCATTTTCGAAAACAACGACATACTCGTCTTGAACAAACCAGCTGGGATTTCGGTCCATTGCGATGGTAAATCTTCTGAGCAAACAGTGGTGGATTTTCTGATTGCACAATATCCAGCGCTCAAAGACGTAGGGGAGCCGCTTGTGATAGAGCACAAAGGTGAACAAATTACGATATCAAAACCTGGTATTGTCCATCGGCTTGATAAAGACACCTCAGGAGTTTTGATAATCGCAAAAAATCAGCCGACATTTTTATTCTTGAAAGAACAGTTTATGAATAGAAATGTGCAAAAAATATATCACGCGGTTGTGTATGGTTGGCCGAAAGAAGATAAAGGAAGTATTGATGAACCGATCGGTCGCGCAAAAACAGATATTCGAAAATGGACCGCAGGCAAAGGTGCGCGTGGGGTATTGCGAGAAGCGCATACTTCGTATGAAGTACTCGCTCGATATTCAGAAGATGACAGAGAATACACAGGATCAGGGAGTACTGAAGCGGATACGTGTGCCTATGTAGAAGTATCACCGAAAACTGGTCGTACCCACCAGATTCGCGTGCACATGAAATACATCAATCATCCACTTGTCTGCGATTCTCTTTATGCGCCGGACAAACCGAATCATTTAGGATTTACTCGTCTCGCACTTCACGCAAAAAGTCTCACTATAGCGCTGCCAAATGGGGAAGAGCAGACCTTTGAAGCGCCATTTCCGAAAGATTTTGAACACGCTCGAGAAATTCTTGCGCTGTAAGCCTTTCCATGCTACAGTATCCGAACCTATGACAACCGCACTCAAATTTTCCCCTATCGATATAGAAAAACGAAAAGCCATCAATTTTGGCTCTGGCGACACTATCCGTGTGTGGTCTAAGATTTTGGATAAAGGCAAATTCCGTCTTCAGGCCTTCGAAGGATTGGTACTCGCACGCAAACACGGCACAGGACCATCTGCGACCTTTACGGTTCGTAAAGTTGCCTCTGGTGTGGGTGTTGAACGTATTTTCCCGCTCTATTCACCGATGATCGATACGATTGAAGTATTGAAAAATTCCGGTGCCGCTCGTGCAAAACTCTACTATGTCCGTACGAAAGCAGTTCGTGATATCCGTCGTAAAATGAAGCAGACAACCGTGAGTGCAGAAGAAAGAGATGCTGCAGCGGAGGTTGCAAAAGAAGTAAAGGAATAATAAAAAGACTCTTGCGCGAGCAAGAGTTTTTGCTTGATAAGTTTAGTTTTAAAAGTATAATACAGAGACCAAATGCCCGGGTGTTGAAATTGGTAGACAAGCACCCTTGAGGTGGGTGTGTCGTAAGACGTGCTGGTTCAAGTCCAGTCCCGGGCACAAATAAAAAAAACTGGCTTAGCCAGTTTTTTTTATTTGTGCCCGGAGCAAGTAAACTGCTTTACTTGCGTGACTGACTTGAAAGTCGGAGGCATGTCTCGATATCAATCGAGACGGCCGAGACGGGGTCGCGGAAATTTGAGAGCGACGGCGAACAAATTATCCGTGACCAAGTCCAGTCCCGGGCACAAGATAAAAAATGCCAACTGCTTGGCATTTTTTGCTACTTGTGCCAGCCGGAGACATGTTTTTCGTTTCGAAAAACAGTCGAGGCAAGGCTACGGAAATTTATGAGCGTCGGCGAGTAAATTATCTGTAGCCACAAGTACACGTAAAAAAGCGGAGCAGTTGGCATTTTTTGCTACTTGTGCCAGCCGAACATGCTACAATATTTTTATGAATCCGGTAGTAGAAAATGGCATCGCCGGAGGCATTGGGGTGAACTAATATTTTTTTATTAACATCAATCTGATTACTCAATTTATTAAAAATGGTATGAACCAATAATGCCATTTTTCACTAACCGGATGAATCGTTTATTACAACATCAAATCACGGGACCAATATTTGTTATCCTCGGCATTGGACTCATTGCCCTTGGATTTTTTATGTACAACCAGGTAAAAAAAATTGGGTATGATATGGGCGCAAATCAGGCGCTTATATTAAGTGAACATGCAGGTGAATAATATGGATACGGCACTTTCTAAAAAAAAATGTAAGCACTGTGAAAAGGATGGAGTTATGCTTTTAACTGCGGAACAAGTCCAATTGTATTGCACACAAGTACCATCATGGAAATTGGCTGATGATAGTAAATCAATTGCACAGCTTTTTACGTTTAAAGATTTTGTCAAAGCCATGTCATTTGTCAGTGTTGTCGCCGATATTGCCGAAGAAGAAGGTCATCATCCAAATATATTGATTGAATATAATAAAGTAACACTCACTATGATGACAGATTCAATTAGGGGATTAACCGAAAGCGATTTCATTGTTGCTGCAAAAATCGATGATCGCGCAGTACTCGCACAACTCCTATGACCATCCATTATTTCATCGCCGTACTAGCTATCGCTGGTTTTTATATCGCTCGACATATTCATGACCATAAAAAGAAGGGGAAGAAGTTGATCTGCCCCTTTCGTATGTCGTGTGACACGGTTATTGGTTCATCATATAGTACGTTATTTGGCATTCCTCTTGAATTACTCGGTATGGGATATTATGGACTTACTGCGGTATTGCATGTGGTGGTATTTTTCGGTATTGTACCGACGCCGTTGTATATGCTTGTTATTGCTGGCATAGCTTTTTTGTTTTCTATGTATTTAGTACTCGTACAAGCATACAAATTGCATTCATGGTGCTCGTGGTGTGTCGGATCTGCTATCATTTCTACGGTTATCTTTTTTCTATCGTTTTCGATATTCTTTTAGTCATCGGATGGTTTTTTTGTGAGAAATTTGCTATAACAGAGCGTACCGTCATGGGGACTATGGTGTAACGGTTAACACTGAGGTTTGTGGAACCTTCGATTCGGGTTCGATTCCCGATAGTCCCCCAATAGAAAAAACGCCATGATGGCGTTTTTTCTATTGGGGGACTAAGGAAGCAAACTGCTTTGCTTCCGCGCCTATTGACTCCTTTGCTCCGCAAAGAATGTCGATTACCTACGGTATCGGATAAAAATTAAAGCAGTTTAATTTTTATGGGAATCGAAAGGCGGAAGACGCCTCGTCTCCCTTGTGAGAGTCGGTTATGTTTCGCTTCGAAACATCGCGAGCCGGGGTCGCAAAATTTTTGAGCGTCGGCGAAAAAATATTTGTGACCGATCCGATAGTCCGTAAAATTTTGTCTCAAAATTATCTGTGACCGATTCCTGCATTCTCAAAAATTTAGTCGAGGGAGATTCCCGATAGTCCTAATTTCTCAAAAACTTTTTCATCACATATCGTTGTCTCATTGTCGCGAGCCAAAATAGTGGTGTTACAAGAACACCCAAAAATCCAACAGAGGATCCTTCGAGTAGTGTCGTATCAAAAATGCGTAGCTTGTTGTGTTCATCGACAAAAATATTACAAAAACGCATATGGAATAACCCACTAATACCAATAAGATCTATTGGCGCGTAACCCTCTTTTTTCATTGTTTGCATAGCAGTCGCAATAACTTCTAGTTGTATGCGTATCTCCTTAATTTTTAGATGAGCACGATGCAGATTTTCACCATGAATATATGGTTGGATTTCAATATGACGTCTCCCTCCATCTTCATCAATCAGTACAGTTTCTACAATATAATCGCCAAAATATTTTTTGCAGAGTGCATAATCACGACTCATCTTTTCTGACATTTTTTTACCAACAAGGTAGGGAATCGACGAAAATTTAATCACCTGATTGTCTCCATACCAATACACTGTACGGTCGCCGCCACGAGCAATTTTTTTACCTATACTATTTTGGTCGTAGGGTGATTCCATGGAGAGTTGCCACGTCAGTATACCAAACAAAAATATGCTATGCTCAAACAATGAAAGATACGTTATTGGTAACAGAACCATCTAAAAATTACGAACTCCTAGACTGCGGGGAAGGCTATAAGCTCGAACGTTTTGGCGACTTTGTGCTCGCGCGCCCTGACCCTCAGGCAATCTGGGCAAAAGGAAAATCAAAAGAAATCTGGGACGGCGCTCATGGCTATTTCGCACGCAGTGGCGAGACAGGGAAGTGGACGACAAAAAATATGCCGGACGCATGGGAAGTGTTGTTCGATAATATTACCTTTGAACTCCGCCCGACCTCATTCAAACACACGGGTCTTTTTCCCGAGCAAGCAGTGCATTGGGATTTTATGGCGGAGCAAATAAAAAAAGCAAAAGAAAATAAGAGTGAAATTAATGTATTAAATTTATTTGCCTACACTGGCGGGGCATCGATTGCGTGTGCGAAAGCAGGAGCAAATGTGGTACATGTCGATGGTTCAAAAACAGCAATTGC
>CALRCO010000010.1 GCA_943354645.1 Candidatus Nomurabacteria bacterium
GTAACAACAGGGCTTCTTACAATCCTGACACCAGAAGAACTTGACGGCGTAATTGCTCATGAACTTTCTCATATCAAAAACAAAGATATTTTAATTGGTACGGTCGCGGTGGTGCTCGCAGGATTTATCGCAATCTTTGCAAACGTATTTTTACGGATGCAATTTTTTGGTAGAAATAATAATCGCGGTGGTAATGGCCTTGTTGCGGTCTTGGGTATTATTGCGGCAATCATTACGCCAATTGCGGCGTCGCTCATCCAACTTGCGATTTCGCGCAAACGAGAATTTCTTGCTGATGCTTCGGGTGCACTCTCCACACATCATCCGGAAAATCTTGCATCGGCACTGCAAAAAATTGCGGTCCACAATGCACCGCTTGCACATGTTAGTAGTGCGACCGCGCATCTTTTTATCGTTAATCCATTCGGCAAGGGAAGTGCCTCGCTCCGTACGTTGTTTGCCACTCATCCACCAGTAGAGGAGCGGATTAAGATCTTGATGAAGAAATAATAATTTTTTTATTTTGTTATACTAACCATATGTCTAAAATAGGAGTACTCATGTATACATATAATCGCACCGATGACGCGCATATTAATATGGAGATTGTTCGTAATACATGGAAGAAAAGTGAATTATTGAAAGACGTTGTTATTGTGCATTCTTTTAATGGGGAAAAAGCATGGTGGCCTGAGAAATATCTTGAAGATGAATTACTATATTTAGATAATCCGGGACATTTTGCTGGTGCAGAAATTTTGATAAATGAGGGAGTAAAAATGTTTCAAACGAAATATCCTGATGTTGAATATATTATAGTATTAGCTTCGGATACTTGGTTGGTAAAGCCGGAATATGTTGAAAAAATGATTTTGAATATGAAGAAAGAAGAAAAGTACCTTGCCTCGTCTATTTGGGGAACAAAGACAACTCCTGATGTGTGGCAAAAAGGAGTAGCGCTTGATTTCGTTGTTTTTAATGCAGCATGGGCAATGAAAAGTAATTTTTTCCCTATACGATTTAGTGAATTTGCAGAAAAGTATACAGATTTATTTTTTTACAATGATCAGACGGTATATCTTGAAATAGTTTTTATGCTTCGGTTTAAACAGGCGATAGCAAGATCAATTACTATACCGAGTGATAATATTTTAAAATCAGTTGCTGAAAGCCATATATATAGAATGAAGGAACGTGAACCTGTGCATATCTATGGACAAGAAAATCTAGTATTTAAAAATAATGCTTATACGAGGACAATGTATTGGCCAGCTATTGGTTTAATTACTCACCATGATCCAATACCAAAGCAAAAAGTATTACGACGATGGGGCTTAACGCTTGGTAAACATGGCAACACTTTTCTTATTGCAAAAGATTTGAATTATTACAACAGAGGACTTGATAAAAATGTGTATATAAAAGACGGGAAGAAAATTGGGTACGGAGATTAATTATAAAAATCATGAAAGACGAAATATTATATATACAACATGAAGGAAAAGTAGTAGAAGCTGGTAGTGTATTTGAACATGTTATGGCGATTACCCTTGACCCGCGAACCGACAACAGAGAGGGAATACTCCGCTGTATTACGAGTCGTGAGGGGGATATTGCTATGAAAGGGACCATTGATCGCAGTGAGTTACACGAAGTAACTGGTGAATCTTTGGAACATTTTGACATAGGTGAAAAATTAGACATCAAAAATGAGTCTGAAATAATTGCACAAATCTATACTCCTGGGCTTAAATTTATCGGGCTTGAAGATCCGGATATTTGGATTGACACAGAAAAGGACTTGATGCATTTGTACTTTACGCTTCCTGTTGTAAATACGATTAATGAAAATAAATCAACGACACATCTTGGTCACGCCGTGGGGAAAGATTTGAACTCTTTAGCAATGACCGCGCCGGCACTTTTGGCAAATGAGCACTATGGGGCAAAAGAACTTTCTGTTGCACCAGTAAATACAAAAGGGTTTAGATATAATTTAGTGGAATCTTCTGATAAAGTTGGAGATACTGTGTATTCAGTGGTGCGAGTTGTTCTTAGTGAAGACATGGGGACGCCGTGGGAATTTGGAGAAATTGCTTTTCATCCTCACACAAGCGGTCTTGCGTGGATAGCAGGACACGCATCGCCGGGTCCGCTTCTCTCAAAAAATTTTATTGATGTCGGTGAGGGGAAACTTCTTGGAATTATGAATGGGTGTGAAGCTAATCAAATAATAGACGGAAAAACAAAATACGGAGATTTTTTAACAGGTCTTTTTATTTATGATTACGAACAAGGGAAAATAGATTGGGTTTCAGAAACACCACTCATTAGAGACAGTGAAGCTGGGAAAGATGGTAGACGAGCAATTACCTTTGCCAGTCAGTTTGTAGAGACAGAACAAGGAAAAGGTATTCTATATGCCCATGTAGATGATTCTTTTGTGCGCGCCTATACCCTTGACGCAACTCAGTTGATGAAACTTTTACCAAAATCAATATAAATAATAAAAAAGACCCATGTGTGGGTCTTTTTTATAAGCGAAATAATTTACATCTCAACCGTTTGATACACATCTCTTACAAAATTTGCAACTTCTTGCGGTATTCCTTCATGTTTGACGAAGGAATCATCTAAGCTATAAGAGTTGTATATTTCTAGAATTGCTTTCTTTTGGTCTTTAAGCCATTCACCCATCCATTGAGATCCTGCTTTTTCGTCATGAAAATTTTTCATAGAAGGATCCTTGCGAACCTTGTCTAAAATAGACTGGGCATAATTGACAATAGACAATGCTTTTTGATTTTTTTGTTCTTTTAACTCTTGAGTATTTTTGTAGTTTTCCATACTCTTAATTGTACAAAAAAGTACTTACTTTGTCCAAATAAAACACTCCCAACAGAGTGGGGAGTGTTTTATCGCTAGACTATTCTTGGTTTTGCTTTTGTCAGACTGCCTGGATGCCATGGTGTACCTATCCATGGGAGGAAGTAATAGTCTGCACCGAGATAGCCGGCAATGCGCCATGCGAGGATGAGGCCGATACTGAGGACAAGCAGTACTGGGTTAATACTAAGTGTACCTGCGAGCAAGAAGTTTATATTCATAAAAAGTCCAAAGAATGCGGCGATACCGGTCAAGAGGCCGATAATAAGCGCAACCCCAACAAGAAATTCACCCCACGCAACGACGTGTGCCCATGTGGCGGTATTGGGCAAAATAACATGTTCCAAGAAATATGCATACCACCCAGAGACATCAGGATGCGCGCCAGCTGTTTTTGCGAGGGCGCCATTGACGAAGCCAGTGAGCGATGCTCCTGCGTCAGCACCAACCCATGTAGCTGAATGAATTTTACCCCAACCAGCATGTAACCATTGCCAGCCGACATACACTCGAATAATAAACCAAATCCACGACATTTTTGGATTTGATAATAAGAAGGTAGCAACGGGCGACTCCTCAATAATGTGATTTTTCATATGTGTTTATTATACCTACTAATTTCAATTTTTCGGACAAAAAAATTGAGTTATCCACCGTTGCCTGCGGTGACATGAGGGCTGTATACTAATTTAATAGTTTCGAAACAATGCAACTATAGGTACAGTATATCGTTCACGTATTTTATTGCCAAGTGAATAAGTGCTGTCGTCTTTTTATTAATTAATAGTTATCGGTGTATGCAAAAAACAAAACAAAAAAAGGTGTCGCGTGTGTCTAAAAAAGGAGGAAGTGTGATAACGATTAAAACAATTAGAAAACGAGATGGGAGCATTGCGCCGTTTGATGTCGCACGCATTGAACGTGCAGTACTTCGAGCAATGCATGCAGTATACGAAGGTGGAGAGCAAGAAGCAAAACAAGTCGCGCAAAAAGTGCACGATATTCTTATTTGTTTGAAACGCGAATCACAGGATAAATATTTTGAAGCAACCGTAGAAAAAATACAAGACCTTGTTGAGCAGACACTTATCGCACTTTCATTTGCACAGACTGCAAAAAGTTATATTATCTATCGTCAAGAACGCGCGCAAGTCCGCAAAAAGACTGGATTTATTCCAGAACAAGTCCGCGAAAAAGTACTCGAGAGCAAACAATATTTCAAAAATTCTCTCGCGGAGTTCGTGTACTATCGTACCTACTCAAAATGGATTACCGAAGAAGGGCGTCGGGAAACATGGGTTGAAACCGTTGACCGCTATCTTGTATTTATGCAAGAACATATCGGCTCAAAATTAACCGATGCAGAATACAAAGAAATTCGCGAGACGATTTTAAAACAAGAAGCGATGCCATCCATGCGACTCCTTCAATTTGCGGGTAAGGCGGCGCATCGCACGAATGTCTGCGCGTACAACTGTTCATTTATAGCTCCGCGCTGTTTCCAAGATTTTGCAGAGATAATGTACATCTCTATGTGTGGTACGGGTGTGGGCTGGTCTGCGGAGAGTCAAAATATTCAAGCATTACCACAAATCAAAAAACAAAATGGCACGAAATTGCCCATCTATACAATTCCCGATAGTAAAGAAGGGTGGGCAGATGCGCTTTCATTTGGTATGAAGACATGGTTTTCCGGTGCAGATGTAGTGTTTGATTATGGACTTATTCGTCCGGCTGGATCCCGACTCAAAACTATGGGCGGTAAAAGTTCCGGCCCTGAGCCACTTCGCTCACTGCTTGATTTTACGCGTGAGCGGATTATTCGCCGGCAAGGACGACATCTTACGAATCTCGATGCACACGATATTATGTGCAAAATCGGCGAGTGTGTGGTTGCAGGTGGCGTCCGTCGCAGTGCGATGATTTCACTTTCTGATTTAGATGACGAAGCGATTCGCGATGCAAAAAAAGGGCAATTTTATATCACCGAAGGACAGCGAAGTCTCGCAAATAATTCTGCAGTGTATTTGACGAAGCCAACGGCGGAAGAATTTTTGGATGAATGGACAGCCCTTGTCAAAAGTGGATCGGGTGAACGCGGTATTTTTAATCGTGGCAATTTGGAGCACACCTTACCCGAGCGACGCACGAGTCAATGGAAAGGCGAGACATTGCCGGCATTTGGTACCAATCCGTGCGGAGAAATTATCTTACAATCAAAACAATTTTGTAATTTGAGCGAAGTGGTCGCGCGTGCAGAAGATACTGAAGAATCACTCTTGCGAAAAATCCGCGTTGCAACTATTTTGGGCACCTATCAATCATCACTCACGTATTTTCCATATCTCTCAAAAGAGTGGAAGAAAAATTGTGAAAAAGAACGATTACTCGGCGTGTCTATCACTGGCCAATGGGATTCAACTGTTGTCCGAAATCCAGAGGTATTGGAACGACTTAAAAAAGAGGCGATTGCAATCAATAAAAAATATTCGGCTCGATTTGGCGTCAATGCATCTACCTGCATCACCTGTGTGAAGCCATCAGGCACGGTGTCGCAAACGGTGGATTGTGCATCTGGTATGCATCCTCGCCACGCACCGTACTATATTCGCCGTATCCGTATTTCTTCGACGGATGCACTTTTCAAAATGCTCAAAGATCAAGGCGTGCCGTATTATCCAGAAGTCGGCCAGAATATTGAAAATGCGACGACGTACGTACTCGAATTTCCCGTGAAGGCGCCAGACGGTGCGATTTGTCGCGATGATGTCAGTGCAGAAGGTATGCTCGAATATTGGAAAGTTGTAAAAAAACATTTTACCGAACACAACCCATCGGTCACTATTTCTGTTGGCGAAGATGAGTGGCTCAAAGTTGCGCATTGGGTATATGAAAATTGGGATTTGGTTGGCGGACTTTCATTTTTACCGAGGTCAAATCATGTGTATCAACTTGCGCCGTACGAGACGATTACGAAAGAAAAATACGAATCATTATTGAAACGCGTTGAGCATCTTGATTTCTCGAAAATTGTAACCTATGAAATCGACGACGAAACAGAAGTCAAAAAGGAGATGGCATGTGTCGCGGGGCTTTGTGAGGTGTAGATTGCATGAGGTAAAAAATAAGTGCATACTAAAATCATGAGAATTAAAAAGCCCTTACCTCTTACTGCGTACCAACAAAACGCTGAAATCTATAAATTACTTGCAAATCCAAAGCGTTTGGAGATATTAAACCTACTTCGTGAACAAGAAATGCCTGTCGAAGAGCTCGTGAAAACGCTAGCTATTTCGAAGGCGAATGTGTCGCAACATTTAGCACTCCTTCGTCATGCGCGATTGGTGACGGTCCACCGTAAAGGTTTGAATGCCTTTTACAATATTGTTGACCCACGCATTGTGGAACCTTGTCGGATTTTGTATAAATTATCGAGAGGATAATATTATGAACACCGCAATTTAAAAAACACTCATATGAGTGTTTTTTAAATTGCGGAGGATAAGGGATTTGAACCCTTGATGGAGTTTCCCCCATACCACCTTTCCAAGGTGGCGCACTAGACCACTATGCGAATCCTCCTCTCGCTCCCGTCCAGCGCCACCAGCCTTGCGGCGGGCAGATAGACAGAGAGCTTTTATCCGTCTTGCGACGAAAAAACAAATGCGGAAAATCTAAAAATGAATTTCCGCCTTAAAGATCATCTGCTTCTATCATAGTGATAGAGATGACTATCCGCAAGGATATTGGAATGGTATAATTTTTATATGAAAGATTTTGATTCTTGGAACAAAGAAAAGAAGGGTTTGGAGAGTATTGGTCACAATACTCTCGCTTTTCACGAAAGAGAAATTTGGTGGTGTTCCATTGGTCTAAATCTTGGAGATGAACAAGATGGAAAGAATGAATTATTTGAACGACCAGTTTTGATACTCAAAAAGTTTAACAACAAAGTTGCCTGGGTGTTACCAATGAGTACGAAACCAAAAGATGGAATCTATTATCATAATTTGGAACACGAAGGAAAAGTGTTTACCGTTATTCTTTCTCAATTGCGATTAACAAGCGTTAAAAGATTCCGTCGGTTCGTGAGAAAAATTTCTCCACATCAATTTGAATTTATACAAAACAAGCTAATCAATTTCATAAAAAAGCCATAGAACGAACGAAGCCCCCTTGCGGGGGCTTCTCGATTGGACTAATGTCCATTTGTAGCTAAAGGATAGCAAAGTTAAAGAAATAAGTCAAGTGAAAATTGAAATCTTTCCTCTAGAAACTCGAAACCCCGCATTGCTGTGGGGTTTCTCGGAGCCTTACGGCGCTTTGTACATTCAGTATAGCAAGTAAGCTAATAAAATCAATATTCTTGCTATACTACGCCAATGTCAAAAGAGGAAACACACTACGACGTCATTGTGATCGGCGGGGGGCCGGCAGGGATGATGGCGGCAGGCACGGCAGGCGCACGAGGTAAAGAAGTCTTGCTTATCGAGAAAAATAAAAAGCTCGGCGAGAAATTGCGCATCACAGGTGGTGGTAGATGCAATATCGCCAATAATGAGCCGGATATTCGCAAACTGCTCGCTCGCTATGGAAAGGCAGAGCAATTTTTATATTCGTCATTTGCACAATTTGGGGTCAAAGAGACGTTTGATTTTTTCGAATCGCGCGGATTGCCGTTAATTACTGAAGCAGGGAATAGAGTATTTCCAAAAACTGAGCGCGCGATTGATGTTGAACAATGCATGGAAAAATATTGCAAAGACGGAAACGTAACGATTCTTACTGATGCTCCGGTGAAGCGAATTATTGCAGATGGCGGGCTCATTACAGGTGTTGTCGCAAAAAGTATGACCTATACCGCAGACAGTTTTATCATCGCCACGGGCGGTATGTCGCATCCGGAGACGGGTTCAACGGGTGATGGATTTGCATGGCTGCGCAATCTGGGCCATGTGGTTGCCGATGCGACGCCGTCTATTGTGCCAATTGCCGTGAAAGACGCCTGGATAAAAAGTTTGGCAGGCGTGACGTTGTCCAATATGAAAATACAGTTTTTTGCCGACGGCAAAAAACAATTTTCAAAATCTGGCAACGTACTATTTACGCATTTTGGATTATCCGGCCCGCTCATTTTAAATAGTGCAAAAGATATCGGCGATTTACTGCACAGTGGTACGGTCACGGGCACGATAGATGTCTATCCGAAAAAAGATTTCAGTGTGCTCGATCAAGAAATCATCGCGCTCTTTGATGCGCACAAAAACAAGACATTTAAAAATTTTGCTAAAGCATTTATGCCGCCCGGTATGTCCGGCGCAATTCTTTCATTGTTTGACGAATCTCTGCAAGAGAAAAAAGTGCACAGTGTTTCAAAAGAAGAACGAAAGCTCATCGTGCACATATTGAAAGCACTTCCATTTACCGTTAAAGGACTTATGGGCTATGACCGCGCGGTAGTCGCTGATGGCGGGATACCGGTGGCAGAAATAGACACACGGACATTTGCCTCAAAAAAATATCCGAATCTCTATCTCACGGGCGATTTGCTTCATGTAAATCGTCCAACGGGAGGCTTTTCGCTCCAATTATGCTGGACGACCGGCTACGTGGCAGGGAACAATGCCTAACAAAAAGGAAATGGTACAATAGATAGGTAATTTATTAGCAATAATCAAACTAATACCATGACCGTAACAATACAAGAATTAGAAGGGGTAAAGAGAAAAATTGAAACTGCACGACAAGAGACGACAAAAAATGAATCAGAAAAGATAAATTTAAAAAAGAGTATTGATAAAGATAAACAAGAATCAGTGAGATTTGAAAGTGAATTACGGAATGCAGAAATGCAAGTTAATAAACTCAAAGCAGAAATAGAAAAAAGAAAAAAAGAAGTTATTGGATGGGAGACAGACGTGAGAACAGTGGACGGCAAAATTAGTAAAACAAAGACAGATATGTCTAATTATGAACGAGAGCTTACTAAAGTGCAGGAAGATCTTAAAAAGATAACGACGAATAATTAGTATTATGTCTTCTCCAGAAAACAATCAGAATGAACTCTCAGGTGCCGAACAAAAAGTAAATGAATACGTTGAACGTATTGATAAAGGGGAATCAATGGAGTCGGTCATGCAAGGATTACCGAGTACGTTCCGTGATGCTATAGAGAAAAAATTACTTGCAAAAGAACAACAAAAAGACGATGGATTTGAACAAAAAGAACTAGCCATTATACCTCCACAATATGAAGGATTGGATGCTGAATCTCTTGATTTTATTTGGGATGTAAAAGAGTATGTGGATCCACAGAAAACAGCCCAAGAAAAAGAACGAAAAGCAAGGGTTATTGCATATCTTCGTGAAAAAGAGGAAAATCTTCGTAAAAAAGAAGAAAGCACCTTGTCTGCTCAAGAAGATGCTGAAAAAATTAAAAAAGGTCTTGGTATTTCAAAAATGGAAAGTCTTGAAACAAAAGAAGGAGACGCTTTTTCTGAATTTAGAATGAAAAATGGAGAAACAGATGCCGGCTTCTTTTGGAATGAATATAGAAATAATAAGGCAAAAGAATTAAAAAATACAGGTGAATTTGAGTGGGGAAAAGAACGCATTTATTTTGATGTTTCTATACAAGATTGTGAAAAATTAAGAGATATTGCATTTATCATTGCGAGTGAGAAGAAAATACCTATTGCATTTAAATACATTGATAATGAAAAGACATTCCCTGTACACAAAGACGGCAAAGAAACACGATTTGTAGCGAATTTTGCGTCAAGTGATGATGCTCGCAAATTTTACGAAGCACTTGCACAAAATGCTGAATATAAGACACTGGTCGCTGATAGGACGTTAGATTATAGAGGTATCCGAATAGACAGTCTTGCTGAATACGCTTCTGGGCTTCGTGAAATTAAAGGGGCTCTTGAGAGAATAATGTCTGCTCATGTAACTGAATCTGGGGCGTATGAGTATATTGCGGAGAGTGGTAAAAAAATGGTTATCTCAAAAGATTCCTACGAAACATTTAAGGGCCAATACGACAAACTTCAAGAAGCTATTGTGGAAGAGAAAAAGAAGTGGTTTTTAGAAAAGACTCAGTAAGGCATTGATTTCCTCTAAAATACATCTAGGGGTATACTATCTCTATGGGACGGCCACGTAAAAAGAATTATTGGAAAGTGTTTAGTACACTCGTGATTATCGCGGCTGTTTTGTACGTCGGGTATAGAGCGGTGCCATTATTTAGCAAGAAAAAAGTTGAGACACCTGTCGCAACTGATACACAGAAAACGACACCTGTGCAAACGGTGACTACGGGAAATTCAGACAAAACAATAAAGGAAGACAAAGATACGTATACTATTGATATTACATATCCAGTGTTGGGTGGTCTTGAAAAAACAATTGCGTCAAAAGCAAATGCAAGTATCAAAGGTGCGATGGATACGCTCGTGAGTGATTTCAAAACAAACAGTGTCCCAGAAGAAGGGGTGATTGTATCAGAAAAAAGTACTCTTGATGTGTCGTACAATAAAACGATGATACAGACAGATACCACACTCACCGTATTATTTGCTGTGTCGGATTATTTTTCTGGTGCCGCACATCCAAACAATTACACGTTGCCGGTCACTGTTTCAAAAACAACAGGTTTGCGTATGATGACCAAAGACTTTTTCAAATCAGATTCAAATTTCTTGAGTGTATTATCCGCAAAAGCAGTACCGTTACTTAAGAAAAAATTAGGAGGAGATTTTTCACCTGATGGCGCAACTGCAACAAGCGATAATTATGACAGTGTCTATCTTACGGATACGAATGTTGTGGTACTCTATGATCCATGTCGAGTGGCAGCGTGTGCAGCCGGGGTGATTACTATAGAGATTCCAAAATCTCAATTACAAGCAATTTTAAAATAATATATGCACGAAGAAATATATACAGCGCCACCGGTAGAAGAAAAAGTACCAACACCAGAATTAAAAGAAGACTATAAGGCAGAATTACATCGGGAATTTGTTGCATTTTTGGAACCGTTTAGAACAGCTGATACAAAATTTGAAGATGATGAAGATGGGAATGAAGCGACTCTTTTTCGAGATGTGCCTATTCCACGAGAACAACTTGCGCATTTGAGTTATAAATATAATTTTAAACAAAAAGGAGTGTATGTATTAAATACGCCAATCGGCGCTGATTTTATAGAAAGCTTAGGAAAAGAATATACTGTCGAACAGGTTGAGAGTGGGTGGTTTATAAAACCGAAAGAATAAAAAATAAAATGCCTTGGTTTGCGTAAGCAAACCAAGGCATTTTTTATGCGTGATTGCGCATAATTTTATTATTTTTTTGAATGGCGTAGCACGCTTTTTCATCAAATAAAATAGCGAGATTTTTTCGCTCTTTTGTTTGAGCTTCTGCAATGTTGCCGTTTAAGAATTCATTTTCAATATCAGTTAATAAATCTGTTGCTTCAGGGCTCCACACAATAGTAGCGCCCTTGATTGTTGGATGGGGTAGAGGTGTTGCGTACATGATTTAAAGGTTTCTTTTATCATACCACATATACATTTTTTGTCTACTTTTCCGTCACCTTGCGGACTTTTCTGTGGATAACCTCGTTTGGTTAAATGGGGAATAGTGGGATACAATGACTATCAAGTGGGATTGGGTGGGATACAATATTTTTTGTCGAAAATATCTCCCATCATTAAGTCTCTACTTGCAAATACGCTTTATGGTCATCGGTGAATACATACACACACTCGACGAGAAAAACCGACTGTCTCTGCCGGCAAAGTTTCGCAAGGAAATGGGAAAGAAGTTAATTATCGTTCCCGGATTTGATAAATCTCTCTTTTTGTTTACGGTGAGTGAATGGCAAAAACGTTCTGCGCGCTTGGCGGAGAGTTCGATGTTTCAATCGAACAATCGAAGCGTCGCACGATTTTTGTTCGGCCGCGCAGTTGAGACGGATGTAGATGCGAGTGGACGCATTCTTATTCCAGACTTACTCAAAGCGCATGCTGGACTCAAACAAAAAATCGCACTGATCGGCGTGCACAACCGCGTCGAATTGTGGGATGAAAAAACGTGGGATACCTACAAGAAACAGGTAGAACAAAATGCTGATGCGCTCGCAGAAGGGTTAGGTGCTTTGGACAACTAATATGCACACACCGGTATTACTTGAAGAGGTGGTGCGTGCATTCAAAGATGTCCCTGCGGGAATTATTTTTGATGGAACATCAGGATTTGGTGGACACGATGAGGCATTGCTTGCATCTCGTGAGGATATAGAAATTGTTGCGACAGATGTTGACCAAGACGCTCTTAGTTATGCACAGAAACGCTTAGCGAATTACGGTAAACGCTTCTGTGCATATAAAGAGAATTTTAGTAACATTGCCCGCGTGCTTGATCTTGAAAAAATAAATCGCCTGTCAGGCATATTGCTTGATTTGGGGGTGAGTTCGCTTCAGTTCGACAACGCGGAAAAAGGATTCTCTTTCATGCATGATGGACCGCTTCGTATGACGATGGGAGATAATACACCGATCGATGCATACCAAGTGGTAAATGAGTGGGAAGAGGAGAGTATTGAAAGTATTTTGCGTGGCTATGGCGAAGAGCGTTTCGCTCGAAAAATTGCACATGCGATCGTAGAAGCGAGAGAGGTTGCACCAATTAAGACAACATTCGAACTTCGCGATTTAGTGATTGGATGTTATCCGTCATTCATGCGCAAAGGACGCATCAATCCTGCAACAAAAACATTTCAAGCTATTCGCATCGCGGTCAATGATGAGCTTGGTGTCCTTAATCGTATTTTGGTAGAAGCCCCACGATTTGTCATACAGGACGGTGTCATCGCAATCATTTCTTTTCATAGTTTAGAAGATCGTATCGTCAAACATGCATTTCGATCGCTTGCGGACGGTGGCAAAGGAGAGATCATCACCAAGCGGCCGATTGTTGCCACCGAAGAAGAGATAATGGCAAATTCTCGGTCTCGTAGTGCAAAGCTTCGTATTTTTAAATTACATGCATACTAATACATTACAAAAACATATTGGTTCTGCGACGCTTTCATTTGGCAAGCCACTTTTCTATGGGGCGGTTGCGCTTGCAGGGGTTGCGGTAATTGTGTATATGTTTTTTATTGCAAGCATTACGTCAAACATCGTCGCTCGAAAAGCGTACGAAAAAGATCAAAAAAGTTTACAATCTGAAATTTCAGGATTAGAATTGAGTTATCTTTCAAAAATACAATCTCTTGATGAGTCTGCAGCGCTTGCTGTCGGACTCTCCCATCCAAAAGAAGTCTATTTTGCTTCTCGAGAATCAAAAGTCGGTTTTTTAACCGAAGCGAACTAAGTATATGCAATGGGATAGCTTTTCTACACGCATAAAATTGGTGGCAATTTTTGTCACTATCATAGGGGCGGGCATTATTGTCCGGCTTTTCTATTTACAGGTAATCCATGGTACTGCGTTTCGTGATGAGGCGGATAATCGCTACCAGAGCAAAGCTTCCGATGTTATTGATCGGGGGACTATTTATTTAAGCAAAAAAGATGGAACACTCGTGACTGCCGCGACAGTGGCTAGCGGTTTTCAGTTAGAAATACAATCAAAGACGATTACCGACACTTCGGGCTTGTATGACAAACTTGCGCCATATATTAGCGATCAAATAACTCGCGAAGATTTTGTTGCAAAAATTTTGCCTGGCACCAATCAGTACCGCGTCGTTGCTCGGAAGCTAACCAAAACACAAGCAAATGAGATCACTGCACTCAAAGAATCTGGTGCTGTTATTAAAGTAGATAAGTGGCGTTTTTATCCAGGAGAATTTTTGGCGGCGCATGTACTTGGATTTCTTGGATATAGCGACAAGGGACAAAATGGACGGTATGGTATTGAACGCTCCTATGAAGCAGTACTTTCCCATACTGCCGAATCATTGTATGTGAATTTCTTTGCAGAAGTATTTGCTAATATAAAAAGTACTGTGTTTGAGAGTGACCAGGCAGATGGTGATTTGGTTACCACTATTGAACCATTCGTACAGACCACCCTCGAAAAAGAACTTGCAGATACAAAGACAAAATGGGGTGCTGATGGTGCCGGGGGGATTGTTATGGATCCGGTTACGGGAGAAATTCTTGGTATGGCGTATACGCCAGGATTTAATCCTAATGAATATGGCAAAGAAACAGATACTGCGGTGTATGCAAATCCAAATGTGGAAAGTGTGTTTGAATTTGGTTCCGTTATCAAACCACTTGTCATGGCGGGGGCACTCGACGCTGGTGTGGTTACCAAAAATACAACGTATACCGATAAAGGATTTGTAAAAGTAGGTGACCGGACTATTAATAACTTTGATAAAATCGGCCGTGGTCCGGGTACGACCATGCAAGACGTGCTCAACCAATCGCTCAACACCGGGATGGTGTTTGTTGAACAAAAGCTTGGTAAAACAGCATTTAAAAAGTATTTATTGAGTTATCAAATTGCTGAAAAAACAGGGATTGATTTGCCAGGTGAAGTTGCGAGTCTTACGGCAAACTTGCAAGGTAATCGCGATGTGGAGCTTGCAAACGCAGCATTCGGCCAGGGTATAGCGCTTACGCCCATAGAAGCAATACGGGCCTTCTCAGCCCTTGGCACAGGAGGTAAATTGCCATGGCCCCATGTTGGCAAGGAAATTAAATATGAATTTAGTAATAAAACACTTGAGCATGAGGATAATGATCTTGTGGCATGGAAGCCAGAAATTTCTGAAAAAATTACCGATATGCTCGTGACGGTAGGTGAAGGGGTGATGAAGACCTATCATGTGTCTGTACCACACAATAGAATTGCCATGAAAACAGGAACAGCACAAATGGCAAATCTACAAGCAGGGGGCTATTTTGCAGACAAATACATGCACTCAATGTTCTCCTATTTCCCTGCATACAATCCAAAATTTATTGTGTTTATGTATGTCAAAAATCCACGTGGGCCAAAATTTGCCGCGCAGACACTTGCAAGTCCGATGGTAGATACCGCAAATTTCTTGTTGAATTATTACAATATTGCACCGGATAAATAGTCCGACCTATGTCGGACTCCGACGTAGGTCGGAGTAGCAGGGGACTGGTAGCAGGTAGCATGGGTTTCCGAACAGAACCACAAAAGGACCGGTTTGGCTTCGCCAAACCGGTCCTTTTGTGGTATAATAGACAAAACCCCCTACAAATGAAGAAACCTCCCGAAGCTGTCCTTAGAGCAAAAAAGATTTTGCAATCAGCGAAGAAAATCGCCAAAGAAATTAAAGCATTTCCTAAATTGTCGCCTGCCGGAAAGAAGGCATATATTTTAGTGAAAATCACCGATGGTGTTAGAACCATTGTTATCCTTACGCAACAATGATGATCGCGTTATTTTTTGCGCTCGCCTTTCTTTTAGAAGCGAGGGTTGTGAAGTTTCGAGAGAAGCTACGCAACGGCATGCAGCCGTTACGCAATAATAAGCAGTATCAGGTCAAAGAAGTAATTACGGTGCACTCTTATTTTGGGAGGCGTAATAAGATTAAAAAATTATTTCCTTCAGTGACAAAATGTAGTGTTGCCGCATATGATTGTTTGAATAACACTTCAAAAGGGCAGTCATTTGTTTTACACAATGTCTATTTTAGAGAGATCCCTCGTGTTGGTATGGTATATACCGCACGGAGAAGGAAAAAATTTGCCCGTATCTTTTTTGAAGAAAAAATTTTAGAACAGAAAAAGTAATCACCATCGTATTTTCGGTGGTGATTTTTTTATACTCAAAAAATCTTGAGACATATTTATCCACATTTTACTTTTCTATACCCTATACCCTATACTGGAGGGTATATGCAACACCATACACATAAACATGGCGAAGTGAGTAATAAATCAGTCAAATTAGTAAATATGGCAAATGGCAGTTTATCTAAGGTCGCTACGATGATTGTCGATGCGCGATATTGTCCTGAGGTGATACAGCAACTAGACAGCGTTATCGGACTTTTACACAGTGCTCGAAAAGAGCTTTTGAAAGGACATTTAGAATCTTGTCTTGTTGAGCAATTAAAGCACGATAAAGAAGGATCGATTAAAGAACTTTTAAAAATTTATAATATGCAATAATACTATGAATAAACCCGTTATCTATAAAATCAAAGGAATGCATTGCGCTTCGTGTGCCAGCATCATTGAGCGAACAGTCAAAAAGATTGATGGGGTAGAATCTGTCTCTGTAAATCCTGGGACAGAGAACGCAAAAATTTCATACGATCAAAACAAAACAAATCCAGAATTTTTTAATAAACAACTAGAACCACTTGGATATACTCTTCTGAGCTCTACTGCAAGTGACATGGGAATGTCTAGAGATGAACACACTGCGCATCTTGGACTTTCTCAAACAAAAAAAGAAAAACTCGCTGAACTTTCAAGTATGAAATCAAAGATAATTTCTGCAATTCCACTTGCCGTACTCAGTGTTTTTATTATGGGATGGGATATTTTTGCGCAATTGCAAGTAGTGAGAGAAATGCCGCTCGTGTGGGAAGAATTTTTTCACCACCTACTTCCTATTATTGCCACCTATGTACTTTTTGTCGTCGGTAAACCGTATCTTCTTGGGTTGTATCGATTTCTTCGCTATGGTAAAGCAAATATGGATACACTCATCGGGCTCGGCACCTCGGTCGCTTTTTTGTATAGCTTTATCATAAGTGCATTTGAAGAAACATTATTTGCAGCATTTCCAAATCTGTCGGGGACTTATTATGATGTGACGATTGTGGTCATCACGTTTATTGCGCTTGGTAAATATTTGGAGACTCGATCAAAAATAAAGACAGGTGATGCGATTGAAAAATTACTCAATCTTCAAGCAAAAACTGCACTAGTGATTCGAGGCGGTAAGGAGCTAGAGCTATCAGTGAATGAAGTGAAGCATGATGATCTTGTTATTGTAAAGCCGGGAGCAAAGATTCCACTAGATGGAGTAGTCACTGAAGGATCTTCATTTGTTGATGAATCAATGGTCACTGGCGAGCCAATGCCAACTCAAAAGAAAGTTGGTGATATGGTGATTGCTGGTACGATGAACACAAATAGCACCTTCACATTTAGAGTAACGAAAATTGGTTCAGAAACATTACTCGCGCATATCATACAAATGGTTGAGGAAGCGCAAAATAGTAAAGCGCCAATTCAGGCCCTTGCTGATAAAATCTCAAGTATTTTTGTGCCAGTTGTTCTCGTGATTGCGCTCATTGCTCTCGGTACCTGGATTCTTTTTGGAACGGGTTCGCTTGGATTCTCGCAGTCGCTTTCTTTTGGGTTAGTCTCGTTTGTCGGTGTATTGGTTATTGCGTGCCCTTGTGCGCTCGGACTTGCAACACCGACAGCAATCATTGTCGGAGTTGGAAAAGGTGCGAAAGAAGGCATTTTAATTAAAGATGCAGCAACACTTGAGAAATTACACAACGTAGACACCGTGATTGTTGATAAAACAGGGACGATTACGATTGGGAAACCAACACTAGTTGATATTGGTTTGGATACTGAATTTCTCGCAGCGCTTGCATCGTTAGAAAAAAAATCAGAACATCCGATTGCGCATGCCGTTGTGCAGTATGCACAAGAAAACAATCTTGTTGTACACGATGTTTCTAATTTTGAAAACATACAAGGAAAAGGAATTAAAGGAATAGTTGGGGGAACAGAATATTTTGCAGGGAATGCAACCTATATGCACGACCTTGGGTTAGATTTTGATAGTACTGAAGTAGAGCAATTTACCGTACAAGGAAAAACACCAGTGATACTTGCAACAAAAGAAAAAGTAATTGGCTTTGTCATGGTGGCTGATGAAATCAAAAAAGAATCCAAACAAGCAGTTGCGAATTTACACAAACTAGGAATTAAGGTGATCATGGTGACGGGCGATAATGAACAAACTGCGAAGTATATTGCGTCACTTGTCGGTATTGATGAGGTTGTTGCTCATGTGTTACCGCAAGATAAATTGGCAACAATAAAAGAATTGCAATCCAAAGGACATGTCGTGGCGATGGCGGGTGATGGGGTCAATGATGCGCCAGCGCTTGCACAAGCAGATGTCGGTATTGCTATGGGGACAGGGACTGATGTGGCAATAGAGTCTGCGGGGATAACCTTACTTGGTGGCGATATTTCAAAACTCACCAAAGCAATCAAACTTTCAAAAATAACCATGCGAGGTATTAAACAAAACTTATTCTTTGCATTCATCTATAATATCGTTGGTATTCCGCTTGCGGCAGGATTGTTTTTCCCAATTTTTGGCTGGATGCTCTCTCCTATATTCGCTGGGTTTGCGATGTCACTTAGCAGTGTGAGTGTTGTATTAAATTCACTACGCCTTAAGAAGATGAAAATATGAAATCACCACTTCTCGCCCCGTACGAAATTTTATATGCACTCGATATAAAATTTTCGTTTGGGGTGGCAATGTCGAGTGTATCAGTCGTGTCGAATTCATTACGCATTAAAAGCATGAAATTATAAAAATACTATATGGAATCACCACAAACAAAAAAATATACGCTTCATGTTTCGGGGACGCATTGTGCATCATGTAAAATCTTGATCGAAGATATTTTGATGGATTCGACAGGCTCACCACAGGGTGAGCAGGATTTTATAAAAAACGCAGTGGTTGATTTGAAACAAGAGATCGTCACCATAGAAACTAATAGCGAACAAACTATCAGGTCGTTAGTAGAAATGCTGAATATAAAAATAAAAGGAAATGGCTACACACTTTCCGCAGTAAAAAATATTTCTATTAAAAAAAATGATGATGTGATTTGGAAAGCACTTCCAATCGGGGTCGGTTTCCTTATCCTCTTTTTTGTATTACAAAAATCAGGTGTGCTCAATCTTGGTATTGGTGGCACAGCAACACCTGCGAGCAGTTTTATTATCGGCCTCATCGCTTCGGTATCAAGCTGTCTTGCGGTGGTCGGTGGATTGATTTTGTCGCTTTCTGCAAAAGTCTCACAAGATAAGGTGA
>CALRCO010000011.1 GCA_943354645.1 Candidatus Nomurabacteria bacterium
AACATCTAAAGGACATGATACGGTACCACGCCGTTGTTCTTGTAAAGGACACATCAAATGCATCTATAGGACAAATACCTTCAACTGTTGTCAGTGCGCATGTTGCAACAATTAGATCATTGCTCGACATGGCAACAATGCTCAATATTATTTCTTCTGAAAACACCACTATTTTATTTGAGGCGATTGAGCATTTTCAAATAGCGTTCGAAATACATGTGCAATCTGTAAAAAAAGAAGCACCAGCAACGCTTATGCGGGAATTGTTTGGACAGGAGCAGATCGCGTATGTACAAAAAGAAGAGATTGCTTATAAAAATACAGGTATACAAAAATCATCAAAAGGAGTACCTACTGCTTACGAAAAAGTAACTACATCTAAGACACTTCCTCACGGCATGTTCAAAGGGACACCAGGAGAGCTCATGCAACGACTTGCGCAGACGGGTATGTCCGATAGAAATAGCTATAAAGGACATGTAAATTCTAAAGGACAAAATGATAAGAGACAGCAAAAAATAGCTGATATTGTATTGAAAAATGAACGACGGAGCATTATTATAAAAATCATAAAGGACAACGGAGAGGTTGGTATAAAGGACATAACTGAGGCAATAAAAAATGTGAGTGGTAAGACAATTCAGCGCGAATTAACGACACTTGTCGGAGAGGAGATTTTGAAAAAAATAGGCAACAAACGCTGGTCTCGTTACACCATAAAAAGCTAGTTTTGCACAGTGTTTTTTGTAAGAAAACAGGGTAAACCTCGTCATAACCTTTGTACACGGACCTCCGTGTATAGGTGTGCCGAAAAAGTGGTGATTGATGATAGTTTTCAACAGAAAACAATATTCTTTCTCCAAATTATCGTGTATACTTGACCCCAAGCGGATGCTGGTATTTTGGTCTCCAATATGCTATAATCCGCCCTGTAGTACTGGTTTTTGTTGGATAGGCAACTATCATTACTACAACAAAATCTGACGGCTCGTTGACAGTTCAATAATCATTCTTTTGGCGAAATTTATTTCGCTAGCGACTATTATTAATTGCTCGAGTTTTCAGGCTTGCCCTGTCGACAAAAGGCAGATCACTGCGCAAGTGGTGGTCACACGTTCAGACACACTAATTAAGTGCCTGAACACAATATCCTCCGTGAGGGGAGGCGTACTCAGGTGTTCGTCTTTATTTCATTAAGAAATATCGATGTCGAAAGCACCGCTTATCTACGCTCGCCATTAAGCACGTTTTCTTTAATAAAAAAAGAAAGTGTGTGGCACTATTAACGATAAATTTTATTATGACTAAATTTACAAAATTCGCAGTTTCAGCGGTTGCTCTCGTAGCAATCTTTGTTGCTGCAAAAGCTTCTGCTACTATCGTTGTTCCTCCAACACTTAAGGTTGGTTCAACTGGTACTCAAGTTATGAATGTACAGACAGTTGTCGGTGCAGTCGCAGATGGATCATTCGGTCCTATGACAAAAGCAAAGGTTGCTACATGGCAATCAGCGCACGGTCTTACAGTTGATGGCGTTGTTGGTCCTATGACTGCAGCTGCTATGAACGGTACTTCAGGTTCAGGCACATTGCCTGCAGGTTGTACTTCAACATCTGGTTTTAGCCCTTCAACTGGCTTGCCATGTTCAGGTTCAACAGGTGGTTCAACAGGTCCTCTAGCAGGAACTGATGGATCAATCTCTGATGTTAATGAACTTTCACAATACTCTGCAGAAGAGGTTGGTGAAGGTCAAAACGATATCAAAATCGTCGGCTTCGAAGTAGAAGCTTCAAACGATGGTGATATCTCAATCTCATCAGCTCGTATTAGCTTTACTATCACAAACGCATCTGGTTCAGATAACCTTGATGACTATGTTGACAGTATTGCTGTATGGGAAGGTTCAACAAAGGTTGGTTCAGCTGATGCTTCAGACTTTAGTGAAGACTCAGGTGTATACACAAAAACAGTTTCATTCTCAAACGCTGTTGTAAAGGCAGATGACACAGAAAAGTTCTACATCACTGTAGATGCTGCTGGTTCATTTGACTCAGGCGACATCGATTCAGAAGTTATTACTGCTGATGTCGAAAACCTCCGCTTTAAGGATGGTTCAGGCGTTACAACAACAGAAACAGGCTATGACCTCGACGGTATGGATGTTTCAGTTGCATTCGTTTCATTCTCAGCTTCAGCTGATACAGAACTTAAGATCTCAACATCTTCAAGTACTCCAGAAGCTGACATTGTTATGGTTGACGATTCATCTTCAACTGACGGTGTTGTTCTCCTTAAGGGTAAACTTACTCTTGATGGTGATTCAGATATCGTTATCGATGAATTCCCAATCTCATTCAGTCCAGTTGGTGCAAACATCAACGTTATGGCTGACTCATTGCACCTCGTTATCGATGGTGAAGAATACACAGAATCAGTTCCATCTATGTTTGATGGAAGTACAGCTTCTTTGACATTCGACAACCTTGATTTCGCAATGGACGCAGGTGATGTTGTTGAATTTGAAGTTGTTGCTGATATGACAGATATGGACGGTTCAATCTTTGCTGAAGGCGATACGCTCGAAGCAAATGTTACCGCTTCAAACCGTGATTTGATGGATGTTGAAAACCAAGAAGGCGACCAGCTTGCTGATTCTTCAGAAAAGTCTGGTACTGCAAATGGTGAAGCGCAAGAATTCCGAACAGAAGGAATTGCGGTCACTCTTTCTTCTACATCTGCATCTGTAACAGCAGGAAATTCAGCTAGCGATGACCTTGGTGAATTCACAATCAAGTTCAAAGTTAAGGCAGTAGGAAATACTGTATACGTTTCTTCTGTAGCTGCAGCGTCTCTTACAACAACAGGCAACGGTGCCATTGCTGGAGTTGAACGTTCAGGTACAGCAACAATTGGTGGTGTGTCTGTAACAGTTGTTAATTCAACTGATAGTGATATGACTGCTAATGGAAACTACGAAATCCAAGATGGCGATGAAGAGACATTCGAAATGACAACAACAGTACAGCTTCCAACAGCTGGTGCTGCCGGTCAATACCGAGCTCTCCTTCGTGCTCTTGACTGGTCTGTAACAGATGATGCTGTTATTGCCGGAGCAGGATACACAACAAACCTTGATTCATTCAAGACAAGTTACAAGGCATTGAACTAATACTTCAACCTTTGACTTAGTGTAGTAAACTCGCAAAAAACCACCCTAACGGGTGGTTTTTTGTTTTGTAGAAAGTGGCATACCCCCACACCAACTTTTGTGAAAAAGTTGGTGTGGGGGTATAATCGACGTATGTTTTTAGAAAATACCAAGAGTGGATTTGCCAAATTTGTGGAATATACGATGTATGGCTTTTTTGCCATATTTCCCTTTTTTATCTTTAAATCCTTTTTGTACCAAGGATCGTCGTCGAGATTCTTATTATTGTCGATAGTGACGGCAGTGCTCGCTATTTGTTTTGGGATACATCTGTTGTATCAAAAAAATAAAGTTACCTTTTTGAAGTCGCCAATACTACTTGCATTCGGTATCTATCTTGTATTTTTATTTATCTCTGCTTTTTTTGGTGCAGATTTTGGTGCTTCATTTTGGTCACGCGTTGAACGAACGTCAGGTATTTTTTATCTTACGCACGTAGCGGTCTTTGCACTATTACTTATTCATGTGGTGAGTATAAAAGAGAGTAGAGAAAAGCTCTTGAAAGTTGTCTTGATTACCTCAGCTATCTATTCATTTTGTTCACTGATTGGCCCGCAAGGGTTTGATATAGCGTTTAAATCAAACCCGTATGATGGATTTATGTTCGGTAACTCTTCGTTTGCCGCAATGTATTTGCTTGGCGCTTTTTTGCTCTCCCTCTATTATCTTTTTGCGAAAGTAGCAAAAGAGAGATCGTGGTATATGTATGTGTTGCCGGTGGTAATTGCGGTGAACCCGTTTCTCATGCATACAAACGGAAAGATACAGGGGATTGCAGATATTGTGGGTATTGCAAAAGCATCGTCGATAGGACTTTTTATATCAGTCGGTATACTTCTCGCTGTGTTTTTAATTACGTATATTCCTAATATAAAAATAAGAAAGATTTTTGGCATAGGGGTATTTGCGGTATCGCTGCTCGGTCTTGTGTTTGTGATGCAGTCACTCATACGAGAGGATGGGTTAATACGAGGATTCTATGAAAAACAATCCACTCTTGCTCGTCCTGTGGTGTGGGAACTTTCAAAAAATGCCATCAAGGATCGCCCGTTAACAGGGTGGGGTAGTGATAATTTTATTGTTGCGTATCAAGAGCATTTTGATATAAAAATTCTGGAAGAGAAATACGGTAACGAAGCGTGGTTTGACCGAGCGCACAATGTGATATTGGATCAGACGGTTGAAGGTGGCTATATGGGGATAGTGTTGTACCTCTCGTTGTATTTGGTTTTGTTTTTGGCGCTTTTATATAGTGTATTGAAATCAAAAGAACGGGAAGATATTGTCCTTGGGGTGATATTGTTTGTATATTTTTTCATCCACCTTCTTGAATTACAAACAGCATTTGATACAACAGTGTCTTTCGTTATGCTTGCGCTCATGCTCGCATTTGCGGTGTATTTGTGTAACAAAGTAAGTAAAGAAAATGGTGTAAAAACCTCTTTCACACTCGGAACTGCTGGTAAATACACAATCGGAGTAGCGCTCATCGGATACTTTCTATGGTCACTTTTATTTGGTAGTCTTCCATTTTGGAAAATTCAACGAGTGAATTGGGACATTAGAAAAGTAGGAAGTGCTGAAAAAAGAATCCCGCTCTACAAAGATTTGTTTAAAGCGAAAGTTGATTTAGCTGGCGTGTTATGGAGAACCTCCACTGATTTTCAGCGGGGCATAGGGGACAAGCCGACTATTTTAGAAAACCCAAAGGCGGCCGCATTTCTTTTAGAAGAAGCACAGGTGCTTACCAAAGCGTATGAAGAGTATGTTGCAACCCATCCAGACAATCTACGGATGCATTTAAACCTTGCGGACATGTATATTTATCAGCGGTTGTTTGATGTGAATAAATTAGCAGAAGCAGATAAAGTGCTCGATGAAGCAATCACCATCAGCGACAAACACCCACAGCCATATTGGATGAAAGCGGTGATAGCGCTCTATCAGCGTGATTTTAAGAAAGCGCGTGAATATGTAGCTATTGCAAAAAAAATGGATCCCGATGCTGTCGAAACAAAAAGACTTGAAGCGTATATAGAAGAATCTATAAAAACATTTCCTGAAATTTTCTTGTACTCGTTTATTCAAATTTAAGGACGTGTCCGGTAGTGAAAAATAGCATCGCCTGTGGCATTGGGGTGAGCAAAGATACTTATGCAGAAAAAAATATATTACCAATCAAAAAACATAGCAGAAACCAATAATGCTATTTTCTACTAGCCGGATGCGAATTTTCTACACCATTACCAAATCCGAAATGGGAGGCGCGCAGACATATCTGTGGCGGTTACTTGAGTGTGCAAAAGTAAATGGTGATGAGGTTGTGGTAATGGCGGATAAAGAAGGGTGGTTATCTGAGAAAGCAAAAGAATTCGGTGCTACATTTATTGCAAATTCGTATTATAAAAATAGTTATAATCCGATTAATCTTGTTCAAGCTATTATAGAAACACGACAGGCGATCAAAGCCTTTGCACCGGATATAGTCCATGCAAATAGCGGTGGTGCAGGATTTTTTACTCGGCTTGCGTGTATCGGACTTGCGGTGCGAGTTGTTTTTACTGCGCATGGGTGGAGTTTTACTGAAGGGACGCCATTTTTTAGAAAATTAATTGCGCAAATCGGCGAAGCAATACTTGTTCCTTTCACAAGTGCAATTGTCTGCGTGTCAGTAAACGATGCGCGACTTGCATACAAGTATCTTGATGGGGTAAAAAATAAAATCACGGTAATCCATAACGGTGTACCAATTCCACAGCAAGCGCATGTTGGCGGGAAAGGTGTCATAGTCTTACTTTTTGTGGGGCGACTTACTCGACCTAAATTACCAATGAGTATTTTGCAAGCACTTGCAGCACTGAGCGATGAATACAAACAGCGATTCACGCTTACTATTGTCGGCGATGGTCCACAAAAAAAAGCATTACTCGAATATGTGCAAGTAGCAGGACTTGAAGAGCAAGTTGTGTTTACGGTGGCAAAAACAGAAGAGATGAATAGTCTCTATGTTGCGAGTGATGTGTTTGTACTTCCTACAGAATGGGAAGGATTTCCAATGACCATAGTAGAAGCAATGGCGGCAGGGCTACCAGTGATTGCGAGTGCTGTTGGTGGCATTCCGGAAGCGGTAGACGCAACTGTTGGTGCACTACTTCCTCGAGGTAAAGAAGTGGATGGATTGGTGGATCTTTTTATAAAAATAGCAGATGATCCGTCGTGGCTTCCTGCGCGCGGGAACGCTGCGCGTTCCCGCGCAGAAGCGCAATTTTCTGCCGAAGAAATGTGTAATAACGTTTGGAATATCTATGAACAATCCTAAAAAAATCCTCATCTTTTCTCATGCGTATTTTCCTCATTGGGTCGGTGGTGCAGAAATTGCGCTCAAGGAAATTACTAATCGTATTTCACCTGAGGCGTGCGAATTTCATCTGGTCACCCTTGGGTCAATTGAGCCCACTTTTGAACAAATGGGGAATATTACTGTCCACCGATTGCGTATATTTGGGAGTTTTGGACGTGGTGGGATTTGCCACACGATAGCGAAATACCTCTTTATTCCAGTGGCTTTTTTCAAAGGACTACAACTACAAAAGAAACAACAATTCGACGTCTTTTGGACGCTTATGGCGACCTACGGAGGCTTTTCAGCACTCTTTATGAAGCTCGCGTATCCTAAAAAGGAGTTCGTATTGACTCTTCAAGAAGGTGACCCAATCGAGTATATTATGGGGCGATTAGGAATTTTCAAGCCGTTGTACCGAGCGATATTTTCGCATGCAGACAAGGTGCAAGTTATTTCAAATTATCTCGCACAATTTGCGCGGGACATGGGATTCAAAGGTGAGCCCATCGTCATTCCAAATGGTGTCGACATAGAGCATTTTTCAAAACAAATAGATAAAAAAGTAATCGAGAAAAAAGAAGGGGACATTATTTTAATCACTGCATCGCGACTCGTTAAAAAAAATGCCGTTGGAGATATTATTTCCGCGCTCGCTCTTTTGCCAGAAAATTACAAACTCCTCATCGCTGGCACCGGAGAACTTGAATCTTCCTATAAGCTAAAAGCTAAAAACTATAAGCTTGATGACCGTATTTCTTTTCTTGGATACATCTCACACGAACAACTTCCAGCATATCTACAACAGTCAGATATTTTTATTCGCCCATCACTCTCTGAAGGATTAGGAAATGCATTTTTAGAAGCAATGACAGCGGGTATTCCCGTGATTGCGACACCTGTTGGTGGTATTCCAGATTTTCTTACAGATGGAGAAACAGGTATTTTTTGTGAACCCAATAATCCAGAAAGCATCGTTCGTGCAATTATGCGTTTAGAAGATATAGAACTTCGAAATCGTATTATTAGTAATGCGCAGAGCATGGTACGCAACACATATTCATGGAATCTGGTTGCGAAAGCGATGTGTGATATATTGAAATCATGAATCCGGTAGTGAAAAATGGCATAGCCGGAGGCATTGGAGTGAACCAATTATTTTTTATAAACACAGATATGATTTACCAAATAATCAGTATGGCACGAACCAATAATGCCATTTTCTACTAACCGGATGAAAATTCTGTTTGTAACCCCCCTCTATCCACCCCAAATTGGCGGTCCTGCAACGTACGCAAAGCTTCTTGTGGACGAGTTACCGAAACGAGGACATGGTGTCACCTTGGTCAAATTCAGCAATTTTACGTGGTTGCCATCAGGATTACGACACATGGCTATTTTCGGTCATGTTTTTTTGGAAAGTTTTTCGCACGACATGATTTTTGCGCAGGATGTTTTTTCTGTTGGATTTCCTGCTGCCCTTGCTGCGCAATTTGCAGGTAAAAAATTTGTGGTGCGTGTGCCCGGAGATTATGCATGGGAACAAGGAACACAAAAATTTGGAGTATCAGATTCTATTGATGATTTCCAAAAGAAAAAATATTCGTGGCGTGTAGAATTATTGCGCAGTATTCAAAAATTTGTCGTACGTTCTGCAGATACCGTAATTGCGCCGAGTGCGTATTTTGCAAATATGGTGCAAGGATGGTTATTTACCCCGAGCTTGTCGAGGGGCCAAGATGCAAAAAAAGTGCACGCAATTTACAACGGTATTGATATTTCTCGCATCCAAGAATTTTCTAAGAAAACCTATCAACTAGCAACTATCAGCTATAAGCTCGTCTCCGCAGGAAGACTTGTGCCATGGAAAGAATTTGGTTCTTTGATTAAAATTGTTGCAAAAAATCCAACATGGAAATTGACGCTTGTCGGCGATGGTCCGGAAAAAGAACATCTCCAAAACTTGGCGCAAGCATTAGGTTGCACTGCAAGGGTTATTTTTGACAAGGCCTTGCCTCAAGAAAAACTTTGGGAAACAATTGCGCAAGCAGATGCATTTGTCCTGAGTTCATCGTTTGAAAGTTTCTCGTATCAGGCAGTCGAAGCTATGGCGCTCGGCGTGCCAGTTGTCGCGACGAATGCGTGTAATATGGAAGAGATTATTACCAATAATGAAACAGGAATATTGGTACCAGTAAAAAATGACGAAGCATTAGAAATTGCTCTTACACAATTGTTCGGCGATGGGTCACTTCGAGAAAAAATAGGAACTGCAGGTGCAAGACGTGCAGAAGATTTTAGTATTCTACGCACGATTACTGAACTGGTTAATTTATTGAATAGTTTATGATTGTCATAAGTATTGGTACAGAACGAAAATTGTTTTCAGAAAACTCTACAAGAGAACGTATTTTGAACATGGGAAAAGATTTTGAACAATATCACCTGATCGTATTTTCATTAGCAAAAGATACTTTTAAACAACAAGTAATTGGTAACGCAATACTTTATCCAACTAATTCATATTCAAAAATAGGATACGTGTGGGATGCGATAAAGATTGCGTATCGAATCACAAAATTGTTTTCGCGTAATGAAAAAAATAATACGGTAATTACCGCGCAAGATCCATTTGAGTGTGGATTCGTTGGATTTATTGTTTCAAGGTTGCAAAAAATAAAACTTCATATTCAAATTCATACAGATATTTTTTCTCTGTTTTTCAAAAATACACGGGTGCAGTATATTCGCATGTTGATTGCTCCGATTATTATCTATGCGGCCGATGCAATTCGGTGTGACTGTAAGCGCATGGCAAATATTATTATGAAAAAGAAAATGAGCCGTGCGCCTGTCGCCATACTCCCTATCTTTATTGATGTAAAAAAATATGATTTATCACAACAAGTAAAAAGTGATGTACATGATTTATTTCAAGAAAAACGTTTTGTTATTTTGATGGCATCTCGGTTAGAGCCGGAAAAAGAAATTTCTATGGCGATTGATGTGTTTGCGAAAATTATTACAACGTATCCAAAACAAGCAGGGTTAGTGATTGTTGGGTCAGGTTCACTTGAGCAAAATTTGAAAAACCAAGTAAAAGAAATTGGACTGGAGCGTGACGTATTATTTGTTCCATGGGTGAATGATTTGCAATCATATTATAAAACAGCAGATTTATTTTGGATGACGTCGCGATTTGAAGGGTATGGATTGACCATTGCCGAATCGCTACTTTGCAACACACCAGTTCTCACGAGTGATGTAGGTGTTGCGCCAGAAATTATTATTACTGATAAGACAGGGTGGATTTGTCCGTCACAAAATAGCGTGTGTTTTGAAAAAAAACTGAATATGATTATAGGGGATAGGGCAACATATCAAGCGATAAAACAATATCTCGTACAGCATCCGTACGTGCATGCGTATGCGGATATGGAATTGTACAAGAAGGCATTTATTGAAAACATTGCATCAGCTATTGTATACAAACAACCCATATGAACATAGTAATCGTTACACAAAAAGTGGACAGCAATGATCCGATACTCGGATTTTTTGTGAGTTGGATAAAAGCATTTGCACAAAAATATACAAACGTTATTGTGGTTTGTTTGGAAAAAGGGAAGTATGAACTTCCGGAAAATGTGCAAGTATATTCGCTTGGAAAAGAGAATGGTATTTCACGTTTTAAATATGTAAAGAACTTTTTCAAGTATATTTGGAAATTTCGCAATCAGTACGATAGCGTTTTCGTGCATATGAACGGCGAATACATGCTCTTGGGCGGGCTACTGTGGAAGCTACTAGGAAAGAAAACGGTAATGTGGCGCAATCACAAGAGCGGGTCGTGGAAAACGGATATTGCTGGAATGTTAGCAGATACGGTGTGTTATACGTCGACCGGTTCATATACGGCGACATTTAAAAATGCAGTGCAAATGCCTGTCGGTGTTGATGAGAGTTTATTTCACCCAATACAGGGGATAGAGCGAAAACAAAATTCTTTTTTGTATGTTGGGCGTATTTCGCCGATTAAAAACATAGACAAAATGGTTGATGGATTTATTGCGCTTCATACACAAAATCCTGAACTTATTTTTTTATTTGATATTGTAGGGCCAGCTGATAGTGAGCTGGATAAAAACTATAAAACATCATTGTTAGAAAAAATTAAAAATGCAGGGCTTGCAGAAAAAATAACATTTCACGAAGCCGTGCCGCAAGCACAGCTTCCCGAGCTTTATTCTTCGCATCAGTTTTGTATCAACCTCACTGCATCCGGTAGTTTTGATAAAACAATCTGGGAATCCGTATTTTGCGGATGCGTGCCAATCGTGCACAATACCAGTTTTCTTGATGAAATTCCAGTAGATATTCGGGAAAAAATTGGCGTGAGATCACTTGATGCACAGAATGTTGCGCAAGTATTGAAAAACACAGATACTACCGCAGAACTTATGCAGATCGGCAAACAACATAGTTTGGCGAATTTGATGGAACAACTCACAAAAATTCTATGAAGCAATTCCTGAAAAATATTTTTTATTTCAAATGCGCCTTTTGGGATTTTTTATTGCATGATAGTAAGGCACGGATTTTGATGTATCATTCACACGAACTACCAAACGTCTTTTTTAATGTTTCGAAAGAGCAGTTTGTGTGGCAGTTAGATTATTTACAAAATCACGGATATCACTTTGTGACAGTAAGTCGATTAGTTGAGAAAATGAATAATAAAGAATCGTTGCGCAACGTTATTGCAATTACGTATGATGATGGACATAGAGATTTTTTGACAACAGCCTTGCCGGAATTTATAGAAAGAGATATTCCTGTCACGCTGTACTTCCCAAAAGGTATGACGAGGGACACTCTTGTAACATCAACGGGGATTTCGTGCCCACTCATTAGTCGTGAAGAAATTGAGCATTTGAAAAAGAATCCACTGATTGAAATTGGCTCACACGGTGTGTCTCATACAGAATTTCCAACAGTGTCAGATGAAATGTTGGCGGTAGAACTTGCACGTGAGGGTGAGCATTCTATCGCCTACCCACGAGGTAAACATGGCGCACGTGAGGTACGTGAGGTGCAAAAAGCAGGGTATACAAGCGCTGTGACGACTATATCGGGTTTTGTAGGACATAAGAACGATCCTTTTATCTTTCCGCGCATCAGTATTGACAGAGAGACGAATCATCTCGCTTTTCGCGCAAAGCTATCTACGATGTTTGGGTTTTATGCTAGTGTACGAGTATGGATTTCATCTCGGAAACAATAAAAGGACGCACCCTCTATAGAATCCTGTTTCAACGGGAAGTATTTCGAAGTGGGACATTTATTGTAGGAAAAGTGCTAGATATTGGTGCAGGAGGGAAACCAAGTTATGAAAAATATCTGCCAAAAAATATCGAGTATATTAAAACAGATTATGTGCAGAAAAATGGCGTCGATCAGGTATTAGATTTTAATCAATCATTTCCCTTTGCTGATGCGAGCATAGATACGGTATTTTTATTTCACAATTTGTATATTGCAGAAAATCCTGCGCATGTGCTTACTGAAGTGTCTCGTGTGTTAAAACAGGGCGGGCATCTGCTTATTTCGAATCCTTTTGGGGTAAATGTAATGGCAGAGCCTCATGATTATGGTAGATTTACCAGAGAAGGATTGGAAAAAATAATGCGTGGTGCGAATTTTGATATTGTATATGGAAAGCAAATTGGAGATAGATTTTCAGTTATTGCGTATGCGCTTCACGCCTTTTTCCTTATTTGGCCGATTCGCCTGGTCTGTAATAGCATTGCGCTCTTTTGTGATACACTAATCCCACGAGGAATGAAAAAAAATCACCCCTTCCCGCTAGGTTATTTTTATGTTGTAGAATCAACACATACACTTACTTAATATGAAAATCATCGGTGTTACCCTTATAAAAAATGAAGATATTTACATTGAAGGCGTTATAAATAATGTTCTTGATTTTTGTGACGAGATAATTGTGTTAGATAATAATTCAACAGACAATACTTTTGATATTATTTCTAATATGGCAAAACGACACTCTAAAATTAAAATACACAGGATAGATGACCCACTAGCTACGCATGTATACGTTGAGCCATATGTAAATACAGATTCGTGGGTTTTCGCAGTAGATGGCGATGAACTATATGATCCCATTGGACTTATCGAAATGAGAAAAAATATTTTAGCAGGGAAGTACAGTGACGTCTTTCGACTTAAAGCAAATTTTATCAATGTTACTAATATAGATAAAGAAAACCAAAAGGCTTATGGTTATAATGGCATAGCTACAAAAGGTCATAATGTGTCACTTTTGGATTATTGGCATGAGGATAAAGAAGAAAGATTACATGGTAAGAATATGCGCTTTAAGGAAGGAATTCAAGATACCATCAAATCAAAATTTCTTCCGTATGAGCATTGGGAGAATTCCAAGTTTAGATGCCTGCATCTTTGTTTTATGAAACGGAGTTCAAAAGATACAAAATTTGTGTCTCGTTTTATACCAGCAGAGAACAAAAGGAAATATTACTATCCTGTTATTAATTTTTTTAAAAATTTGTTAATGGGTAGATTTGAATTACTTAGTAGTTATAAAAACAAAACATATCGAAACGGTAAAATTATATATGTAGATAGTACAAATTTTTTTATTAAAAAACATGACTAGATATGCACTTCTTATAATAGCAAGGGTTACGTTACTTGTTGGATATTTTCCAATCTATTGTTATTTAATAGTAAAATTTTATGGTAAATATAGTGTGTATACAATAAAGTATTGGTCTCGATCTTCTCATTTTTGTTATGTTATAAAATCAAATGACAAATATCTCTTTCTAAAAGTACGGAATTCAGTTTCTTCACTGTACAATAGTTGTGTTGGGCATCCGCAACCACACTTTAATGACCAAATGGCGATGATTATGGCTCTCCCAAAAAATGCACAAACAGAATTATTTCCAGCAATTTATAATATTGATGGAATGGTTGCCCTCGATTTTTTATTAGGATACTTTGCTTTAGATAAAATTATTGTTTTAGAAGAAAACCGAACTCAATTATTTGCTGGTATTCTTAAAAAGACAGAGAATCTTCATTCTTTGGGGTATGTACATGGTGATATAAAGCTTAAAAATATTATGTATAATCCCAAAAACCAAGATATCAAATTTGTTGATCTTGATTATTTTGATAAAATTAATGCTTTCTCTATTGAAAATGAAGAAAGACAGATTAAAAATTTAGCATCAATTCTTCTTCTTTCTACAGACAAAAAATAAAGTTCCTGAAAACAAAAATGGAAAAAAATAATTGAGAAAGGTGTGTCTTCCTGTAGTTTTGATTTCAATAATATCAAAACCGAGATTGGTAAGAATTTTCTTATATTCGTATGGACTGATGAAATTAACATGACCGGGGCTAACTTTTGGGAATTCTCCGAAAAAGAAATATTTTAAGCGATACGGTATAAAAGAAATATTTTGCGTTGCCAATATAAAGATTCCGTTTTCCTTTAGATTTTGCTGTGATTGTTTAATAAAAGAAATCGGATTTCTCATATGGTGAACAATGTGACTCGCTATGATTGTTGAAAATGGTAACGCAGGTAAATTAGGTATACCGTTTTGCAGATCGTGTTTAATGATTTTACTAGCGTCAAAATCATATAAAGCAAACGCTTCATCAGCAAATTCAACACCATACATATCAAATTCCGACATAAGTTCCTTGAATACATGGCCTGGACCAACTCCCAAATCAAGAACTTTATTGCCGTGAACTGTGTATTTCTTGACAAGATCCACAAGTATATGATGTATTTCTGTTTTGTATGTCCTGTTTCGTGTTTTACGACTCTTCCAGTATTCATCGTAATCTACTATGCCAAAAATTCCCACTTCTTTTTCATTATTATGCATGATTTGCCTAGTATAACATGAAAAGATATTTTGTTTAATTATTTTTTTTTATTAAAAACCAAAGATAACTTAAGTTAAGTAAGCCATATATTGATCGCGCCCAGACCGCTCCAAGTATTCCACAATAGGTAATCATAAAAAATAAAATAAGTATTTGGATGATCGAGCCAGCGATATTAAACTTGTAGAGTGATTTTATTTCTATCTGCGACTGTAAAACGTTGGTAAACATTATAATAAGCCCAGTAAAAAGAAGTGAGATAATAAAAATTTGTGAATAATGGACTGATTCTAAGTATTGAGGAAACAATAGTTTATACAAAAAAGGTGCAAGTATGACATATGTGACTATGAGTGTTACAAGTAACAATAAAAATCGTGTTATTTTCCCGGTTATGGCGCGACGAGCATCGTGTTTTGTTTTTTCAGAAAGTTTTGGTAATGCCAATACAGCGATATTTTTTAAAACACCCTTGATTTGCTCAGGGAGAGCAATCGCAAAAGTATAAATAGCTAATTGGGCAGCGCCGAACGAATGAAATATCAATATTTTATCCACATTAGAGGCAATAATAGTAGGGATATTTATTAAACTTAAATGTTTTCCATAATCGATTGTCTTATCATCTGAAACATCATTCGGTGTAAACGATCGCAGTGTTTTAATGTATAAAAAGATATTTATTATAAAACGAGAAAAGAAATAGATAAAAATTAACCAGATCACTTTCCCGCTGATAAATATCGTTGCCAACATTATGATGGTTGTGAAGAAAAAGAATATTGCATTATATTTAACTTGGGTACCAAACATTTTTTTCCCACCAAAAAATGCTAAGAACGTATTAGCACTATCAGAAATTGGATTGAGAAGGCCTGCAATTAAAAGAGAAAGTGCCAATATTTTATTTCCTTGTACAAGATAATAAATTCCACCAACGATAGAGATAGTAAGAGGAATGATGCTCCATTTTAATTGCACAAGAAATGATTTACGTAAGGTCCCTTCAAGACCGCGAGCAATCGCTTGAGTAACAGCAAGATTCATTCCTGTTAAAGAAAACATCCCGACTAATCCAACAACTGAAAGGATGTATTTATAGGTTCCATAAGTTTCTTTTGGTATAAAATTTGCAAAAGCAACAGATAGAGTAAGTGCTGATAATGAGGAAACTATTTGTCCAATAGTTAACCAAAAACCACCCTTGGCTAAATAAACCATATCTGTGCCAGTGTATTTTTCAGACCATCGCATCCATGTGTAAGCCTTTCTTTTTAATGAATCCATGTATGTAATGTTATTAGTGCGTAAAAATAATCTGCACGGTCTTCAAGATAATACCAATATCCATGAAAAAGTTTCTATTTTTGATATAGAAGAGATCGTATTCGAGCTTTTTTTGTGAATCTGCAACAGAACGCGCGTAACGGAATTTGATCTGTGCCCAGCCAGTAAATCCTGGCTTGATACTGTGACGCACGTCATAATACGGGATTTTTTCGGCAAGTTCTTTTACGATTTCTGGACGTTCTGGTCGTGGGCCAACGAGCGCCAAATCACCTTTTAAGATATTTATCATTTGCGGTATTTCATCGATGTGCAATTTGCGGGTGATGCGACCAACTTTGGTAATGCGCGCATCACTAGTGCTTGCCCATACGGCGCCATTTGTCTCTGCATTTGGAATCATAGAGCGAAATTTATATAAATAAAAAACCTTATCATTTTTTCCTATACGATCATTTTTATATATAATCGCACCGCCATCTTCCAATTTTATTGCAATCATCACCACAAGAGTAATTGGAAGGGTGATGATAAGAATGGTGATTGCAAAAAGCATTTCAATAATGCGCATTGGCAGTGCATAGAGATTACTTTGTTTTTTTGCGGACAATGTTTGTGCTAGTGTATCTGTCATTGTTGCGATTGGAATTGCTTGGGTATGTGTCTGATCCAAATCAGTACTTCTGATGATGCCAATTCGCTGTGCAAGTATTTGACGCCAGATGATGAACAAGACGCCGAAGATCGCGACTGTCAGCAAGAGGTTTGTTTTTGGTGAAATACCAAATGAAGGAATGAGATAAAAAAGTGAGAAGCCGGCTATGGTTTGCGTTGCGAGTACAATAGCAATGTGACGAAGAGAAAAAATAGAGACGTTTAAAAACTTCGGCTCGTACATATCAAATACATACAATAAGAGAATCCAAATACCAAAGAGTACAAGGAAGGGTGTTTTGTGCACAGCGACAACATCTGCCTGGATTGCCCCAAATCGGATAAAAAGCATCAAATAAAATGATCCCGCGAGCATCGCGCAGTCGCCTATAAACACAAGTAGTTTTCGAAAGGGAGGCATACAAGGATTATAGCTATTTTGGACGAAATGTCATGTTATATTTATTATTGTGTCATCCTGAACTTGTTTCAGGATCCAGGCGGAAATAGATATGCTATACAAGACATATTATGTATATATTTTGGCTACCGATAGAAACGGTACTATTTATATTGGTGTGACAAATAATTTAACACGAAGAATTTTTGAACATAAAAATAATCTGGTAGAAGGGTTCACTGAAAAATACAACGTGCACAAACTTGTGTATTTTGAAGAGACAAATGATGTTCAAATTGCTATTGCTCGAGAAAAACAATTAAAAAATTGGCACAGAAAATGGAAATTAAATTTTATTGAGGCAAATAATCCGCAATGGGAAGATTTAGTAATTTAGCCTGGATCCTGAAACAAGTTCAGGATGACACAGGGGGCAGAAATAGATTTATGGAAAAAGAATCAAATTTTTGCTATAGTTGCCGAATATGGAAATAAAGGTAGATACAGCTGAAGAAACACGATTACTAGCGGAATTGGACAAGCGGACAGATGCAGAAGCGCTTCGCATGAAGCGCTATTTAGCAATGCCAGACTTGTCGCGGACAGACGGCAGTCCGATCGGAGAGATGGTGAAGCGCATTTTAGCACTGCCCGCATTTGCAACATTCGACACAATCGAAGTTC